>DAIUKI010000001.1:0-26979 GCA_036848255.1 Bacteroidales bacterium
TTAAACTATTAAACTATTAAACTATTAAACTATTAAACCATTAATACATTAATCCCTTAATCCAGTAGACTAATACTATATAACTATGATCAAATTTATATTGGATCCAAAGGCTGGAATCCCCTATTACCGGCAGATCATCGACCTGATTAAATTCGGGATTGCCTCGGGAAACCTGAAGGCAGGCGAGCAGCTTCCGACTGTACGCGCACTTGCCGTTGAACTGGCGGTTAACCTTAATACCGTCACCAAAGCTTATAATGAGCTAGATATTCAGAAAATTCTTGAAACCCAGCAGGGTACCGGGACGTTTATTAGCAAGACAAGCATCTCAATACCTGCAAAGGAAAAAGAAAGAAAACTCCGCAGTATCTGTAACGAATTCCTGACAATCGCATTCAGTTACGGCTTTTCAACAAATGAAATAATTGAAGAAATTCATAAATATGACAAAAATGAGAGTAACAGGTAGTACAAACAGTTCGTCAAATGCTGTTTCACTTTCAGTGACAGTAGTTCTTCTTGCGGCATCGGCAGGGCTCTATTATCTTAAGGTAATTGGCGTGCCGGTCCTGGTCATTCTGGTTATTATTTCTCTTCTGATCGGAAGCTCAATAAAGATCGCCGACCAGTGGGAAAAAGCAGTTGTACTGAGAATGGGGAAATTCAGCGGTCTTAAGGGCCCAGGATTGTTTTTAATAATCCCTATTATCGACCAGATCAGCTCCTTTATCGATCAGAGGGTTCGGGTCACGGAGTTCAGGGCGGAGCAAACCCTTACAAAAGACACGGTCCCGGTAAATGTCGACGCTGTTGTCTACTGGACCGTCTGGGATGTGGAGAAAGCTGCACTTGAAGTACAGGAGTACATAAAGGCAATATCATTTATCGCCCAAACTGACCTGAGAGATATTATCGGGAAGCACGAACTGGCGGACCTTCTTCAGGACAGAGAGAAAATCGCAGAGGATCTCCAGAAAACACTTGACGCAAATACGAATCCCTGGGGTATAACATGCCAGACTGTAGGCATCAGGGATATTATAATACCTCAGGCCCTTGCGGATGCCATGAGCAAACAGGCACAGGCGGAAAGGGAAAGAAAGGCAAGAGTCATACTTGGTACTGCTGAAACCGAAATTGCTGAAAAGTTTGCCCAGGCAAGCAAGGAATATGCCGATAATCCCATAGCCCTGCATCTGAGAGGAATGAATATGCTTTATGAAGGTCTTAAAGAAAAAGGCTCAATGGTTATCGTTCCGAGTTCTGCACTCGATTCAATGAATCTTGGTGTGATAGGAGGGCTCATTTCTCTTGCAAAAAATAATGAACCTAAAAAGTAATTACTGCCGGAAAACCTGTAATGCAATAAAAAAACCGGGTATTTCCCGGGTTTTTTTTATACTCCGCCCCAACCGCCCATAAACTGGGAAGAACTGGCAAATGACGATTTGGGATTTACACAACAAACCGGTATTCTGGAGCTGTTTGCTATGATATATTGCTCCGATGCTCCCAGCATATAATCAGCAATTGTAATGTTCTTGGTTGTCATTATAAGGATCAGGTCGCCATTTATTTTCTGTGCAAAATCAATGGTCCGCTGAGCGAACTTGGTATTTGGCACTTCATGGATCTCATACTCTACATTGTTCTGGATCAGATATTTGATGGCAAAATTCAGACTTTTGTTTACCTTGGCTGTAAGTCCTTTATCCGTTGTGGCTGACTTAAGGATATGAATTTTTGAATCAAAATACTTACCCATGAAAATAGCCATTCCCATTTTTTCCTTGTTCTCAATCCTGAAATCAACAGGGAATACGATATTATGATACCTCTCCTGATCAGCAGGAGGCTCCTGTACAACTATAAAGGGTACTTTGGATTTTACAATGACCTTCAGAGCCCAGCTCCCTGTAAACTTTTGCATACCCTTCATCCCGTGGGTTCCCATCACCACGAGGCTGGCCTCTTTATCCTTTCTGTTTGCATACTCAGCTATAGATGTGAAAATACTGCCCTTCACAATCTCTGAAACTATATTCAAATTGTATTTCTTGCTGTTTTCACCAGCAACATTCCTCAGCAGACTCTTTTTCTCTCCTTCTGCCTTGACATTGATACCAGGATCGACTATATGAAGAAGGCAGATATCGCTGCCAATCATACGGCCGATTTTAGCAGCATGAGCCAAAGCTGATTCTGCGACTTGTGTAAAATCCCAGGGCACGATAATAAGTTTCTTGTTCTCTTCCATATTGATCAGAATTTACAGTTATATACCAAAGTTATTCAGATTTTCCTTATTGTCAAATCAGTAAAGATTAACAAATAGGGATTGTTCACAATAATTTATTTTGCCCCTTCCCCCTAAAGAGGGTTTAAAAGTCCCCTTTAGGGGATTTAGGGGCTAAAAAAAATTGTTCAGTTATTAGTAAAACTATAATAAAAGAAAAATATTATTTTTCCAATCAAATTATCTGATTGCTTGAAAGGTACTTAAAATAAATTAACATTTTATTACTTTTGCGGGGGGAATTTTTGTGATAATCTGATTTTATGATGAAAAGGAAAAAGGTAAAAGAGCTTCTTGGTGATCACGTTACCGGAACTGAGGTTGTCGTCAGGGGCTGGGTAAGAACAAAAAGGGGAAATAAAAATATTGTTTTCATTGCCCTTAATGACGGCTCAACAATCAACAATATCCAGATAGTGGCAGATACCGCCCTGTTTGATGAGGAACTTTTAAGGGATATTACAACCGGGGCGTGTATTGCCGTAACAGGGAAGCTTGTGGAATCGCAGGGTCAGGGACAGAATGTTGAGATAATTGCCGAAAAGATCGAGCTGTACGGGAAAAGCGACGCTGAGACCTATCCTTTGCAGAAGAAGGGACATTCGATGGAATTTCTAAGGGAGCACGCCCATCTGCGCTTCAGGACCAACACTTTCGGAGCTGTTTTCAGGATCAGGCACGCAATGGCATTTGCTATACACAAGTACTTTAACGACAAGGGATTCTACTACCTTCATACTCCCATCATAACAGGCAGCGATGCTGAAGGTGCGGGTGAAATGTTCCATGTCACCACGCTTGACCTTAAAAACCCGCCCTTAAATGAGGATGGGACGATTGATTACCGGAATGATTTTTTCGGGAAGGAGACGAATCTGACCGTATCGGGTCAGCTTGAAGGCGAGCTTGGCGCTCTGGCCCTTGGCGAAATATATACCTTTGGTCCCACTTTCAGGGCTGAAAATTCAAATACGCCTAGGCACCTTGCCGAGTTCTGGATGATCGAACCGGAAATGGCTTTCTATGACCTGGACGACAATATGGATCTGGCGGAAGATTTTGTGAAATATCTTATAAAATATGCCCTTGACAATTGCAGGGATGATCTGGAATTTCTTAACAACATGATCGACAAGAGACTCCTTGAGCGGTTGAAGTTCGTGGTCTCGAATGAATTTGTAAGGCTGACCTATACCGAGGGCATAAAAATACTGACTGCAGCGGACAGGAATTGGGATTATCCTGTCGGATGGGGAAGGGATCTTCAGGCTGAGCATGAAAGGTACCTCGTGGAAGAGCATTTCAAGCGTCCGGTGATCCTTATTGATTATCCCAGGGAGATCAAGGCATTCTATATGAAACAGAATGATGACGGAAAAACTGTGAGGGCCATGGATGTGCTTTTCCCGGGGATAGGCGAGATAATCGGCGGATCGCAGAGAGAGGAGATCTATGATGTTCTGATAAGCCGGATAAAGGAGCTGAAGCTTCCTGAAAAGGATCTGTGGTGGTACCTTGAGACAAGGAAATTCGGAACCGCTCCGCACAGCGGATTCGGTCTGGGGTTCGAGCGCCTGATTTTATTTATGACCGGGATGTCAAATATAAGGGATGTAATCCCGTTTCCAAGAACACCCAAGAATGCTGAATTTTAGATAAAGGATGCTTAAGCAAAAGTTACAGCAGAAACTGCTCCAGAAGCTGTCACCCCAGCAGATCCAGATGATCAAGCTGCTGGAGGTACCTACTTTGCAGATCGAACAGCGCATCAAGAAAGAACTGGAGGAGAATCCGGCTCTCGAGGAGGGTCCTGAAGATGATGAAGATACCGTCAATGGAGAAACAGAGGAAGAACAGATTGAAGAAGCCGACAAAGACCAGGATGAATTCACATTAGATGACTATATCGAGGAAGATGAGATCCCGGAGTACCGTCTTCAGACAAACAACTACAGCAAGGAGGATGAAAAGAGGAACGAAATACCATTTTCAGCCGGATCCTCATTCCAGGAACATCTTGAATCACAATTAAGCCTGAGGGATCTTGATGAAAAGCAAAAAATCCTTGGCGAGTACATTCTTGGAAATATTGATGAAGACGGCTACCTCAGACGGGAGCTTCCGAATATTGTTGATGACCTGGCATTCCTTCAGAATGTGACAACTACTGAAAAGGAGCTTGAAGAGGTGCTTGCCATCATTCAGGATCTTGATCCTCCCGGGGTTGGAGCAAGAACACTACGTGAATGTCTTTTAATCCAGCTTGCCATAAAGGATCGTACGCAACCTGCAGTCAAGATTGCATATACCGTTCTCGATCTTTATTTTGAAGAATTCAGCAAGAGACATTATGACAAGATTACGGCCCGGATGGGGATATCTGAAAATGAGCTTAGAGGTGCAATTGATGAGATACTGAAGCTGAATCCCAAGCCGGGAAGCCTTTTCAGCGATTCCTTTACCAGAACATCCCAGCCAATTATTCCCGATTTCATTCTTGAGCTGACAGAGGATGGCTTTGATCTTCACCTGAATTCGCGAAATCTTCCGGAGCTCCGCCTGAGTTCCTCCTACAATGAAATGCTTCGCTCATACATCAGGGACAAGGGTCAGAAAAAGGAGATGAAGGAGGCAGTTATGTTCGTGAAGCAGAAAATCGATTCAGCCAAATGGTTCATTGACGCAATCAAGCAGAGGCAGAACACCCTCCTCCTGACAATGAATGCGTTACTTGAATACCAGGAGGAATACTTTATCGATGGCGATGAAACTAAGCTTAAACCGATGATCCTGAAGGATGTTGCTGAAATGACCGGCCTCGATATTTCCACAGTATCGAGAGTTGCCAACAGCAAATACATCCAGACCCATTTTGGGATCATGCCGCTGAAATTCTTCTTCTCCGAAGGTCTTCAGACCGACAGCGGGGAGGAAGTATCGACAAGGGAGATCAAGAGGATCCTGCAGGATTGTATTGAAAATGAAGAAAAAAGAAGACCGCTCACTGATGAACGGCTTACTGAAATACTTCAGGAAAAGGGATACCAGATAGCCCGGAGGACTGTCGCAAAATACCGGGAACAGCTTAATATTCCGGTAGCAAGATTGAGAAGGGAGATAGGCCGGATATGACAGAGATTGGCAACGGGTTCAAAACAGGTATTTCCGAAAAGCTGGCAAAAATTGTTTCCATTGTTTTTCACCCTCTTTTCATGCCGTTATACGGACTGGCGATATTGATGCTGGCTCCCACATTCCTTAGGTATCTTCCGGCCGAAGCAAAGAGGATTCTTTTCATGGTGGTACTTATCAACAATGTTTTTATTCCGCTTTCTCTTCTCCCATTTCTCAGATACCGCCATATAATTAGCTCATATCATATCGACGACAATAAGGAACGTATAATTCCACTTCTCACCACTTCGATCCTTTATTGCACAACCTCATTTATAGTCTTCAGGTTTCAGATCCCTTTTTTCCTGAAATCGTTCATCTTCGCTACCTCCGTTGTTGCAATAGTTGTATCGATGATCAATTTCTGGTGGAAGATATCGATCCATTCAGTTGGAGCAGGCGCCCTTACGGCAACAGTTGTTGCTCTTGCTTTCAGGATGCACACTCCGCTGACATGGCATCTGCTGACTGTAATCCTTGTCAGCGGTGTTATCCTGTCGGCGAGATTAAAACTGAATTCCCATAATCCGTCCCAGGTATGGATAGGGTACCTGACTGGCTTCATAGGAATAATCCTGTTTATTTTACTGATTTAGGAGTTCATCAAGGGCTTTTTCAAGCAACTCCCGGCTTTCATCAATTATTTCAGATGTCCAGGGAGCTTTTACTTTGGACAAAGCAATGCTTTTATCAAGCCGTTTTTGAGACACAAAGGAAAACCATCCTTTTGCTGAAAGGTACCTGGCAAGATATTCCTGTTCAGTCTGCCCGGGTGTTGGAACAAGCACTGCACTGCAGTTCAGGCTGATAAGTTCCATAACTGATGTATAGCCCGGGCGCGTGATGATACTGGTGCTTCCCGTTATCATATCCCGCATTTCATCCGAAGGCAGGTGATTAAATGAGATTATGTTTCCGGATCTCGATGTTACATCAGGAGCTCCCGGTTTCCCCTCGAGGATGACAGTCGGCGGTTCCATATGTTCAAGGATATCTGCAAGTTTTTTCCTTAGGATCCCCCTCTGTGGCTCAGGACCTGACATTATCACCGTATTGTGAGGGAATCTGAATTTCTTATCATCAACAATGGGCATATCTGAAAACCTTGATAATATACCGATGAATCTTGTATTCGCTTCAAGTTTCACCTGATGGGTCAGCCGGCCCGACAGATTAAGATCACCCGGGAGATCAGGGATAAAGCAAAATGAATATTTTTTTATAAAGAACCGGTGAAATAATATGCCTGTCCATTCAAGAAATCTCAGATTATCGGGTAACGGTATAACCGGGAGATGGGTAACATAGACGCACTTTACGTTCCTGCTCCACAATCCGAAACGGTTATCGCTGATAACCAGGTCGATCTTGAAGTCACGTATGATCCGTCTAAGTTTTAAATGTTCTGCCACGATATGGTAAAAGAGGACAGGAGTTTTAATTAAAAGGAAGATATACTGAGGCAGGTACCTGGAATAGCCTGGCCTGAAACCGGGGAAATCTATATATGTCAATCCGGGGACCTCTTTCCTGAAAAGCGCCTGATGTTCCTTCCCGGCACCTGTAATTACATTGTAATTACGTGCCTGAAGCTTCCTTGCAAGTGGTATCATGCGGCCGGCATGACCGAGGCCCCATTCCAGGGGGCAGATAAGTATATTACGGATCGTGTTCAAGCTTATTCGGATACACTGGTCTTGATCCCCAGCTTGTTAACCATTCCGGCAATGCGCCTAAGCTCTGCAGGGGGAACCTTCTCAAGCAGGCTGCCCTCGGGAGTATCCCTTGATATGGTATAGATCATGACTTCGTAAGGCTTTATCATTTCAACTGCCCTGAGCCATGCTTCTAGTTCCCCGGGAGTGGTGTTGTCGATTGCTTTTCCGTTTTGCGTTCCCCGAAGAAAAAGGGTTTGGATTATCAGCTGACCATTGAAACTCTTCAGGTTTGCGATAAGCTCCGCCACCTTAACATTTACCCTCGGCTGGTTGTGGACCCTGACTGTAAGATCGAATCCCGAATCGAGCTTGAGAATATTCTGATCAACTTTCAACAATGCCTCTCTTACTGAGGGGATGGTGATTGTAGTCGAATTAGACAAAACTGCAATGCGTGCTTCCGGGAAATATTTGTTCCTTAGCTCTATTGTGTCATCAACAACAGCAGGAAAATCGGGATGAAGGGTAGGTTCCCCGTTGCCTGCAAAAGTGATCACATCGGGGGGATTGTTTTTTGATTTCATTTCTGAAAGTTTCCGCTCAAGCGCCCTGTATATCTCCTCGCGCTTCGGAAGTGAGCTTTTGTCACCCGTTTTATCAAGCGTCCAGCCGCATTCGCAATAAATGCAGTTGAAGTTGCATACCTTCCTTGAGGCAGGCAAAAGGTTTATCCCCAGTGATACGCCCAGCCTCCTGCTTTTTACCGGTCCGAAAATTATTCTGTCGAATAAAAATGTAGACATTCTGTTTCCTTTAGTTACATCAGATCAGCCTTGTTACACGGCTTTCAGGAAGCAGCTGAAGCTTCTGAAGATCAATATTCTGAAGCAAAAGCAGTCCGGGCTTTTTTCCGCGTTTGATGCTGCCAAAACGGTTATGTTCGCCCAGGGCGGTTGCTCCGTTTAAGGTGGCCCACCTGATAAGTTCCTGAAGCGATACCCACGGATAATACAGGTGCAGTGTCTTAAGTTCCTCCAGGATGCTTAAACGGTCGTTTGCCGCAAGGCTGTCGGTGCCTGTTACGATGCGGCACCCTTCCTCAATAAGGAGATCCACCGGGGGCATCTGATCTTCAATATACAGATTTGAATTGGGGCAGAGGCACCAGAAAAGGTTATGTCTCTTTTTTACCTTCTTAATGGTTGTCCTGTCAGCAAAAGTATTGTGGACCAGTATCAGATTGCCTGATGGGGTAATCTCATCGAGGACTGCAGCATCATGACCTTCAACGGTTTCCAGCACATCCGGGACGAGTTCGGATTCCCTGTATGAATCCATCAGAGGCCCGTCGTTGAACCTGAGAAATGATCTTTCGCTTTCGGCTTCCATAAAATGAACGGAAGTAACCCTGTTTGATTCTGTAACTGCTTTAAGAAGCCTGAAAAGCGGCAATGAAAGGGAATAGACTGAATGGGGAACTATCCAGGATGGTATCCGGTAGTCACAGGCTATTTTGTACAATTTCATTATTTCGTCCATCCTGCAGCCAGCTTTTTCGGGATCGATCCCAAAAACCTCGAGCAGGTTGATGTATTTTATCCTGCTTTTCTTTTTAATATCAAAAGTATGCCTTGTATTGCAAATATCGGCGCAAAGGACCACTCCATCTTCATACATTTCATTATCGGCCTTTGCCAGGGAATAAAGCATGTTTTCAGTGCCCTCTTCCCTTTTGTTACGAAAGTTCCTGAGGAATTCAGCCAGTCCTTTTTTTGGATGGATAAGATCCCTCATATGCGACAGTTCAAGGTGGCAGTGGCAGTTTACAAATCCCGGGATAATTATACCATTATGGAACTCAACTGATTCCTTCTCCGACAGATTTCCCCCGGAATTTTCAACCCCTGCAATAGTACCATCACTATTGACTGAAACGATGCCTCTTTTCAGCGGTGGGCCGTTATTTGTAAAAATATATTGTGCCGAAAAACGCTTCATTATTCAATCCTTGTACGCGTTAATATAATGTTGTTCACCCAGTAATGGTGATCCCTCAGAGGGGAGATGTTCTGCAGATCGATGAACCGGCCCCTGAGCCTGACGGTTCCTGCAAGAGTCTGAATCAGCGGGATATTATAATCGCGCGGATGACCATCCTTTACGAAGGGGACAGGAGGAAAGCCGACCCTTTTTTCAATACCGGCCGAGTCGGTCTGTGAGAACCAGAGCCCCAGCACCGGATCAGACGATTGATCATCGGGGTAGATTGCCAGAGTGAATTTCAGTGATAAGGTGCCATAAAAGTTGGAAGAATAATCGATACTTGCGGTGTCTTTATTTTGCGTACCGAAAAATGAATAGAATTGTTCCCCTGGCCATATATTCATCTGCCTTACTCCAAAGTTTTGCAAATCCTTATCGACTCTTGACTCCATTTCGCTCAGCTGTCCCAGAACCTTGTCATAGATATTCAGAAGGGTTTTCGGCTTTCTGACGAAATAGTATCTCATCGTATTGTCCATCATCGGTTTGGTATAGCCATGTCGTTCGATTATATCAATGTATGAATCAAGGGTATCGCCCTCTGTGAATATATACCTGATCTCGGGAACCGAAAGCAGGCCATCGGCTAAATACACCTCGGCAAGTATTGATATCAGATCTTTTTCCGGAATAATATCTTTATGTCCGGTTTTGCTCTTCCGGCCGGTGCATGAGGCCGCCGCGACAAAGCAGGCAATAAGGACAGTAAGAATATAACGGTTCATGGATCTCAGATTTTATAATTAATCATTTGTCAGGTACTTTTTGGTGAGGAATCGTACAGGATACCAGGCTGCCCAGAATCCGATCATCAGGACAGTTGCCAGGACAATTATAAAATCCTTGATCTTCATTACCACAGGATAGGCATTTACAATCAGGGAGTCGCTCTGAAGCCTTACCAGTCCGTATTTCTGTTGAACCCAGCAGACCGCAAAGCCCAGCACAATGCCTGTAAAAGCTCCGAAAATGGAGATGAGCCATCCTTCAAAGATGAAAATCTTCCTTATAAGCATATTGTCAGCTCCCAGGCTTCTGAGTATCCCGATATCCCTCTCCTTTTCGATTATCAGCATTGTAAGCGATCCAATGATACTGAAAGAGGCTATAATAAGTATCAGTGTCAGAATAAAGAAGATAGCAATTCGCTCCGATTTCATCACCTTATAGAAGATCTCCTGCTGTTCATATTTATTCTGAACCATGAATTCTTTACCGTACAGCCTGATAACCTCTTTTTGTACAACCGCTTCCTTTGCGCCCTCTTCAAACTTTATTTCAAGGGAAGTAATCTCTGAATCGTATTCAAGCAGTTCGCGTGCAAAATCGATCGGTACGAAAACATATTTTGAATCATATTCCTGCTCGACCTGGTAAATTCCTGAGGGTAATATGTAATTCCTTATGAAAGCATCTTCAGGATTCAGATCAGCGGTTCCGGTCCTTTTTGGTACATAAATGTTCAAAGCCTCGATGAAATTGACTCTGATCCCCAGAAAATTGGCTATTCCAATACCGGGTATTGCAAATGGCCTTCCATTATCGGACCTGAGGGTGAATTCACCATCCCACATTGAACTGTCGATACCTGTAACCTGGGCATAATTACCATCAACACCCTTAATTGCCGCCACATACTGCTTATCGCCGTACCGGAGAAGTGCATTTTCTTCGACGCAAAGAGAATAACAGGCAACCCCATTAATATTCGATAGGATGGAGAGCGTAGCGGTGTCGGGGACAAATGTCTTTCCTTCCACGGATGTGATTTTCAGATCGGGATCAAAAGTGTTGAATATTGAACGTACGAGGGTTTCGAGACCATTAAAAACCGAAAGTACAATGATAAGGGCCATGGTGCCAACCGTAACTCCTGCAACCGAGATTGATGAGATTACATTTATCGCATTTCTCGATTTTTTCGCGAAGAGATATCTTTTTGCAATATAGAGCGAGAGTTTCACTATTTACCTGCTTGCTGAAACCAGTAAACCGGTTCCTGATTTATGAGTTAAAAAGATATCAAAAAAATTCAGTATTACCGCAACCGGGAAAATGATCATGTAATAAAAGGGCAGAATAATGAAAAACAATTTTGAAAAATTAAGCATCATGACCGGATATTTCATTGACAGCCGCCAGGAAACAGCGCCCGGTTTTCCGTAGGTATACCGCGCATTGATATTATTGAAACCTGCCTTGCTCAGTTTTTGTGATATCTCTCCGATCCCGTAACCGTCCCTGACATGTTCGTCGATAAATGATTTTTCTTCTTCGCCATGAACATCTGAACCTCCCTTGTCTGAGGGCGTTGAAATAAGGAGGGATCCTCCGGGTTTGAGTGCGCGGAAGAAATTCAGAAAGACAATCTCGTCATCTTCAATATGTTCCATAACATCGACCGAAAGTATGAAATCGAAGGAAGCTGATTCATTCAGGCGGGTGAGGTCAAGGGTACGGCATGTTACCCTGCCGGAGAGTCCCGCCTTATTGAAAAACATGGTATTGTTATTTATATGGTCCTGATCGATATCGACAGACTGAATCTTCCACCGGCTGTTAATCCTGCTCATCCTCCATGTGTACTGACCGAATCCTGCTCCAGCATCAAGCACTGAAGCCTCGCCGGGGTATTTTCGTGCAATTCCCTTAAGGGCTTTCCTGACATGCCATGCACGGAGCAGAAGGAGATCGAGGGAAAAATAGAATATTTTTCTCATGAACAGAGGACCTGAAAAAAACCAGCCCACATTTTTTTTTATCGGGTCGTACTGCATCTGTCTCAGGATTTCAGCAGCCGGTCGATTTTATCAATATAATCAAGGCTGTCGTCAATAAAGAAAGCGATTTCGGGGACAATACGCAGCTGTTTTCTTACTTTCTGTCCCATCTCAAATCTTATTTTCGGAGAATGCTCCTGTATCCCCTTGAGGACATTTTCCTGCCCTTCGGAGGGGTAGATGCTTATATATACTTTAGCAAAGGAGAGATCGGGACTGACCCTTACTTTTGTAACTGAAACCATTTTCCCGTGTGCCAGCTCACCGCCCTTCCTTAAAAAGATGTCGGCCATCTCTTTCTGCACAAGTCTTGATACCTTTTTCTGTCGCGTTGATTCCATGGCCTTTTGTATTAAGAACAGGCAAAGGTACGATTTTCGGAAAAAGAATTAATTTTGCGGGGACTTTTATTAAAGATACAATGGAGACAGTAGTGAGTGGCATAAGATCGACGGGGAAGCTTCATCTCGGGAATTATTACGGGGCAATAAAAAACTTTCTGAAAATGCAGATGGAGAACAGATGCTTTTTCTTTATTGCCGATTATCATGCTCTCACAACCCATCCCAAGCCTGATGACCTTCATGGGAACATTAAGCAGGTGCTTGCCGAGTATCTTGCCTGCGGAATTGATCCCGGAATTGCGACGGTCTATATCCAGAGCGATGTGCCTGAAGTATCTGAACTCTACCTGCTTTTAAATATGAATGCCTATGTCGGTGAGCTCGAGAGGACAGCCTCATTCAAGGAAAAGATAAGAAAGCATCCGGATAACATAAACGCCGGACTGCTGACATACCCGGTTCTGATGGCTGCCGATATCATAATTCACAGAGCCTCAAAAGTGCCTGTGGGGAAGGACCAGGAACAGCATCTTGAGATGACAAGAAGGTTCGCCCGCAGGTTTAACATGATATATGGAGTCAATTATTTCCCGGAACCTGACGCCTATAATTTCGGTCAGGAGCTTGTAAAGATCCCCGGGCTGGACGGCACCGGAAAAATGGGCAAAAGCGAAGGGAACGGGATCTTTTTGTCGGATTCTCCACAGGTGATAAGAAAAAAAGTAATGAGCGCCGTAACCGATACGGGACCCACGGAAAAGGGGCAGGAAATGTCAGAACCTGTAAAGAATCTTTTTACAATTATGAATGTTGTATCTGACCGGCAGGTCGTTGAATTTTTCGCTGAAAAACATGCCTCGTGCGAAATCCGTTACGGTGATCTTAAAAAACAGCTTGCAGAAGACGTTATTAAGGCCACGGATCCTATCAGGGAAAAGATCAATGACATCCTTGCCGATGGCAGCTATCTTGCAAAAGTCGTTAAGGAGGGAAGCGAAAAAGCCAGGGAGAGCGCTTCACGGACAGTGAAAGAAGTGAGGGAAATAATAGGATACAGATCATTCTGACACAAAAATAAAAGCCAGGTTTTTGACCTGGCTGACTTGAGGGATCAAGTGTATATTGGAGATTGCCTGTGTAACAAGGTAAAATCAAAATGCGTGCCAAAAGTGTTCCCGGTGTCTTAAATAATTATCCGTGCAGATAGTATGAAATTCCTTCCGGGTGCTGCGATCCCCGATGAATAAGGCCTGTAGCGGTGGTCGAGAATATTTTCGATCCCTCCGTTTAAAATATACCTTCCGGCAATAGTGTAGGAAAGCTTTAAATTCAGTGTGAGCCAGCCCGGCGACCAAGGATTGCCATTTTTATCGGTCGCATAAAGGTATGGTTTCTCGATCTCCGAAGGGGGCATTTTGCTGAATCTCCTGGCCCCGTTATAATTTGCATAGAAATCAGCCTCCAGCTTCGGATATTCAACCAGCAGGTGAACAGCCCCGAATATGGGCGCAGCATGCCTCAGAGGCGTCCCGCCCTCTTCTTTACCTTCAGTTATGTTGAGCGATGATTTGGTCAGTATATGGCCGGTGATCCTGGTCCGGAAACTGAAATGCACTCCCCATGCACGTGCCGATCCGGCATTTGTCAAAGCCTCAACCTTGCTCAGCTGTGAATTATATGTGATCATGGCCTGGCCGTTGAAAAGAAAATCGTGACGGATCATTGCGTTCCGGAGCCAGGTATGGAAACCGGTGATCTCAAAATGAAGGATATCGCTGAAGCTTTTTGAGATGCCCAGATCAATATTGTAAGCATATTCGGGTTTGAGATCGGGATTCGGAACAACAACCACTCCCGGGGCGGAATCGAATATCTTGCCTGCATCATCAAGGTTTGGCGCTCTGAATCCTGTTGCACCATTAAGGTTCAGCTGAAGGTTTTTCTTCAGTCTGACAACAAGGCCGGCGGAACCGGTAACGGCTGAATTCCTGATTGAAATAGCTGTGAACGGGAAGTTATGGAATGAATTGTCAGCAATTGTTGAGGAGAGCCCGGCATAGTTATACCTTATCCCCGTAATAATTGATATTGCTTCCGAAAGATTGTTCTTGTAACCGCCATAAAACGACAGAGTTGTGTACATGTTGCTGCCGTTGGGATACCTTGTACCATACGGGGAGAGCGATCCGGTAAGAATATCCTTTATGTGTGCCTCCGAGGTTATATTGTTTCTTACGAACTCGGTCCCGTAATACAAGAGCTGTTCGTCATTTTTAATTTTCTTGTCGAGGTCGATGTTCAGTGAAAAAATATTGACTTTCTCGAACTGTTCACTCAGTGATGTTCCTCCCAGGCTCCTTTCATGCCTGCTTTCACGGTAATTCTGATATGAAGCGATCAGTTTTGCTTCGTCAAAGAGTTTATTCTTACCTGTATAAACAAGCTTCATATTATTCATGTTCCAGATCTGAGGACCGTAATACCATTCAGCATATCTTAGCTTCCCCGACCGGTACTGAATAAGCCGGTCATAGCGGGGTACGTCGGACAATCCGGAATAGTGGCTCGATAAAACCAGGTCCAAATTACCGGAGATCCTGTACCTGAATTTATTCAGAAGATTAAGCTGCCTGTAACCTGAAAATTTCTGGATTCTCGGGTCGCTGTTCCGGAAAACTGAGTCGATTCCGTTGATCCTATTGACATATTCATTTCGCAGATAGCTGTCGTTTTTCACTGAACCCATTTTAAGGTCACCGTAATCTGACCAGGTGATGCCTGAAAAGAAAGCTGTCTTTTTACCTCCAAGGTTAAAATCGAGATGAGCGGTTTTTTCGCTGTTTGCCGTTGAGTACCGGGTATAGGCATCGGCCTTTACATATATTTTTTCACCTGTCGTTAATAAAGCATTTTTTGTATGAAAATCCATTACCCCTCCGATCGCATCACTACCGTAGGCTGTTGCACCGGGACCGAAAATTATTTCGGTGGATTCGAGAAGGGCGGGATCGAGTGAAATAACATTCTGAATATTGCCCTCCCTGTATATTGCATTGTTCATCCTGACCCCGTCGACAACTATCAGGATGCGGTTCGTGGCAAATCCGCGAATCATAGGGCTCCCGCCCCCAAGCTGGCTTTTCTGGATAAATATCTCATCTGAGATCCCAAGCAGGTCGGCAGTTGTCTGAGGATTCTGGAGCCGGGTCTCCTGCCTGGTGACTATCGAGATCTTGTTCGGTACCTCATTCCTGTTCTGCTCCCACCTGCTGGCAGAAACCACGAACTCTTCAAAGGCAAAGAGCTTCCTGCTCAGCCTTACCTGAAAACCGTTGTCCCTTAAGTCAGCGTAGCTCATGCATACCCGTTCGTACGTAAAGTGCTGAAAACAGACTGAAGGTTCATTTTTAAAAGAGGAAATGTCGGCTTTTCCTGACCTGCCTGTATAAATTAATATTTTTGCCGATTCATTAAGTACAGTCACATCCGAAACAGGTCTTGAGTCCTCATTGTCAATAACGGTAACTATCTGGGCAAAGCTTTCAAGACAAACCATGAAAGCCACAAATGCTGATATACAGATGGATCTCATCAGAGCAAGCTAAACTTGATATAAAAATAGATAAATATTATTCTTAATTTTGACAATCAGATAAATATTGATTCAGGGTGTCAAGACGTGTTTCCATATTCTCAATTGTTGTTCTCGTGCTGGCGGTAGCAATGGCAGCATATTTTCTTCAACAAAGCAGAAAAACCATGTTTACCGATCCTTACAAGGTTATTGGTCAGGATGCCGCCATAGTTATTGAGACTATCGATCTTCGCAATCTTGTAAACTCTGTCACAACGGGGAAGGGCATTTTCTCGGAAATCGGAAATATAAAGGAGCTCAGCAGCTTTAATATTAAGCTGAAATACATTGCCGACCAGATCAATAAGTCGGGATTTAAAAAGCTTCTGCAGGAGGGTACGGCAATAATTTCATTCCATCCGGGCGATAACGGCGAACTGATCCCTTTTCTTTCAAAGACTGTACCTGCAGAGACAGGATTCAGGCAGCTGAAGGAAGCGCTTCAGGCATCGGGGATAAAGGAGATACTGGAACAAAAGAGGGCAGGCAAACGGGTGATAGGACTTCCTTTCGAGGTGAACGAAAAGAATGATACAGCCTTTGTGATGATCAGTTCCGGATTATTGATCTGCAGTACATCCAAAAGTCTCATTGAAAAATCGGTAATTGAAAATATACCGGGGACAGATATAAGGAATAGTGCGGGATTTTCGAAGATCCTTCATTCATCAGGTGAGAATGAAGACAAAATATTTGTGGTTTTCGGCAATCTGCAAAATACTGCCGCAAAGATATTTACCCGGGAGGAATCATCCCTGGCAGGTAAAATCGCAAAGCTTGGAGGAAGTGCCGGAGGTGATATTTTTATAGCAGAAAGAGGAATTACAATTAGCGGGTACATTGAGAGCAGTGTACCGTCAGAGTACCTGTCCAGGTTCAAATCCGTTCAGCCTGTTGAGTTTCAGACCTATAAAATCCTTCCTTCAGCTACGGCATTATTTGAATCGATGGTATTGATCCCCCCTGATCAGGAAACAGGAACCCCGGGCGCTCTATCAGGGAATATTATAAGTCTGGCCAAAAGCTTAAAACCATACCTGGGTGACGAGATTACCAGGGCATATATAAATATAAAAAATAATCCAGTAAACAGGAACACTGTTGTCATTTACAGGCTGAAAAACCGTGTCCAGTGCGAGAATATATTCCTTGAACATACCGGCGGGGATGCGGAAACTACTTATTTCAGGCCAGATGATCAGACAAGGATCCCGGTTTACCTTACCAGTACTTCCGGACTCCTTTCAGTACTTCAGCCCGATTTTGTACCGGGATTCGATGATTCATGCTTTGCCTTCTACGACAACTATATGATAACCGGGAACTCCTATGCTGCAATCTCCCGGCTGCTATACGATAATTTGCTGAACAAGACCCTTGCAAACGATATCCTGTACCGCGAATTTGAGAAATTGGTCCCCAGCAGGGCCGGATACCTTTTCTACTGCGTTCCCTCCCACAGCATCGACTATTTCGCGGAGTACCTCAGCACGAAAATTATTGACGGACTGAGAGCCAACAAAAGTTCACTCGACAAGATTCAGTCAGTCGGTTTTCAGCTTGCACCAATCAACGGGATGATTTATAACAGCCTGACGGTAAGCTATAAGGAGCTGGTCATAGAAGAGTCGACGACTGAATGGGAAACCCTTCTTGACACAACAGCAGCCATTAAGCCTTTCTTCTTCACCAATCACAATACGGGTGCGAAGGAGATATTCATCCAGGACACAAAGAACAATGCCTACCTTATAAATACGGCAGGGCGTGTTCTATGGAAGGTTCCCCTGAGGGAAAAGATAAACGGACCGGTTTACATGATCGACTATTACAGGAACGGAAAGTATCAACTGTTGTTCTCGGGAAGGAACAACCTTCACCTTATTGACCGAAACGGGAATTATGTCGAAAGGTATCCCGTGCGGTTACGCTCCCCGGCCACCAATTCGCTGGCGCTCTTTGACTATGAAAATAACGGCATATACAGGCTTGTCATTGCAGGAGAGGATAAGCTGGTCTATTCCTACGACAAGTCGGGGAGTGTGGTGAAGGGCTGGGTCCCTTTCAGAACAGCAGGTTTTGTAACGGCTGAAACAGGTTTCTATAAAGTTTCCGGGAAGGACTTTGTAGTAATCGCTGATGAATCATCGATATATTTCCTGGACCGTTCAGGTAAGGTACGTCTGAAGCTGGACGATGCTGTCACAAAGGCAAAAGGATCGTCACTCAGGTTTACACCCGGGTCAGAACCGTCACTTGTGTGCACCTCTCCTGACGGAACCGTCCAGAACATAAATTTCAATGGCAATGTCAGGAAATCAAGCTTCAGGAGGTTCGGTTTTGACCATTCATTCGATTTTTTTGATGTAGACGGCGATGGTTTTGGCGAATATGTTTTCATTGACAATGGTATCCTATATCTTTATGATCACAACGGGAAAGAGATGTTTACGAAAGATTTCGGCTCCGTAAAGCTTGGGGGCCCCATTAATTTTACCTTCTCATCCACCGACAGGAAGATCGGGGTTTTTGATTCCGACAGGAATCTTATTTACCTTATTGACAGCAAGGGCGAAATAATGGATGGGTTTCCGCTCAGGGGAGCATCGATGTTCTCTATCGGGAAGCTTTCTACGGGTGACGACTGGAATCTGATAGTCGGAGGTACCGACAGATTCCTGTATAATTATTCACTGGAATTATCGCAAAAATGAAAAACACAACCATGAAACAGAGAGTATTTCTTACTGCGCTTCTTACGCTGATCATATCCTGCGCCGCGGCTCAGAACAGCCAGGTGCTCTATTTTATGAATCTGCCTCAGAATCACCTTCTTAATCCTGCATTGCGTCCGACAAATACGGTTTACGTTGGTCTGCCAGGATTGACAGGGATCAATATAAACGTTAAGAATAATTTCTTAAATTTTTCTGATATTCTATCGGAGGGGATGAAGATCGATGAGTCGACTATTCCGTTCCTTAATGCGGATTTTGATGCAGACAGGTTCATGGGCCGGCTAAGGGACCTTAACAATCTTGAAACAACTGCCTCCATTCAGGTTCTAGGCCTTGGATTCAGTGCTGGTCAGGACAAGGACCTCTATATTTTCCTTGACGTTACCGAACACGTCAATGCCAGTATGGTGTTTCCCCGCGACCTGATGAAACTTGCGTTTTTGGGTAATGAGGATTTAGCGGGTCAGACATTTGATCTCTCAAACTTGAAAGCTGACATGAGTTTCTACCGTGAGATAGGTTTCGGAGCCTCAAAGAATATTAATTCAAAGCTCCGTTTCGGGGCCAGGGCCAGGCTCCTTTTCGGGCTGGCGACCGCATCATTTCAAAACCATGCCATGAACCTGACCGTGAACGAGGACGGTACAAATACACTCGATGCAAATATGGCATTGGATATCAGCGGTCCGGTACATTTCACCCTGGATTCGGAGAATCATATTGAAAACGCAGAATTTGCAGACGAGCAATTCGACAGTTCGGAAGGTGTTATCAATTTTCTCACAAATACACGGAATGCAGGTTTTGGTCTGGACTTTGGAGCGGAATATGCAGTCAATGACAGAATTACGCTTTCTGCAGCGATCACCGATGTCGGGTTCATAAAATGGAAATCCGATCTTTCCAACCTCGAGGCTTCCGGTACTGTAGAGCTGAGTGGAATTGATTTTCAGGATGTCCGCGATAATTCAGCAACTTTTGATGATGTGACAAACAGATTGATAGATTCCCTGAAAAATGCTTTCATTATTACAAATGTTGAAAAGCCTTTTACGACAAAGCTTCCTGTCGGATTCACAATTGGCGGGAAATATGATCTGAACGATAAATTTTCAATAGGATTACTGTCGTACAGCAGGTTTACCGGACAGCAGATAAAGGAAGCCCTTACCGTTTCGGCGAACCTTAATCTGGCGAACTCGCTTTACACAACACTTGCATATACCGCTTGCAATAACAGCTATAATAACCTTGGCCTCGGCCTGGGATTCAGGGCATCGGTTTTCCAGCTTTATTTTCTTTTCGACAAAATACCGCTCAGCTGGAAAAAAGCCGGAACCGGCGATGAATCAGTTACGCTCCCCGCAAACTGGAACACAATGCATGCAAGGTTCGGAGTAAACCTGGTTTTCGGCAACAGGCAGGGGAGAAGGATGTAGGTTTAACTTTACACTAGTGCATTATGACACTGCTTATCCGTTTCGTATTAATAAGTATTATAATCTTTCTTATAATCAGATCGGTCACAAGGTATTTTCAGGAAATGACCTCTTCGGGTCAGAAAGATAAAAGCGGTACGAAAGATGATCCGAAATCAAAAGGAGTCTCGAAGGATGTTGGGGAATTTGTTGATTACGAAGAGGTGGACTGAAACCTTATTTCAGGGATTTTCGCAGCTGTTTTGCAAGGGCATTGGCAAAAACAAAATCATTCAGGGTATTGCAGTCCGAATCGAGGATCTCCTTATTGCTTCCCTCCCAGCATTTTATCCCATCGCTTAAAAAGATTATCTTTTCCCCGATCTTCATCACGGAATTCATATCGTGAGTGTTAACGATGGTGGTCATTGAATATTCCTGGGTGAGTTCCTTAATAAGTTCATCAATGAGTATTGCGGTAATCGGATCGAGGCCGGAATTGGGTTCGTCGCAGAAAAGATATCTGGGATTCAGTGAAATTGCCCTTGCAATTGCCACCCTTTTTTTCATGCCGCCTGACAACTCGGAGGGCAGAAGCTTATTTGAATTAAGAATATTGACTCGCTCGAGGCACGAGTTAACACGGTCGGTTTTTTCCTCAAGACTTTTTTCAGTAAACATATCCAGCGGGAACCTCACATTCTGTTCCACTGTCAGTGAATCGAACAATGCGCTTCCCTGGAACAGCATGCCCATCTCTTTCCTGATCTCTTTCCTGGCTTGAAAATCAAGTTTATTGAAAAGTTTGTCATCATACCAGATCTCTCCGCTGTCGATATCATGAAGGCCGACAATTGCCTTGAGGAGGACGGTTTTTCCTGAACCGCTTCTGCCGATGATAAGATTTGTCTTTCCTGCTTCAAACGATACTGAAATATCGCTCAGGACAGGCTGGTCATTGAATGATTTATTCAGACTGATTACCCTGATCATGACAGCAGGAGTTGGGTTAGAATTACGTTAAAGAGGAGGATCAGGATACTGCTGTGAACGACTGCTTTTGTGCTTGCCTGGCCGACTTCGAGCGACCCCCCCTCGACTTTATAGCCATGAAATGCAGATACCGTGGTAATTATGAAAGCGAAGACGAGTGTCTTAATTATGGCATATGTGACATAATAGGGGATAAAAGCATACTGAATGCCATAAACAAAATCTTCGGACGTAACAACTCCTGCTGAAGTGCCGGCCAGCCATCCTCCTACTATCCCGACAGAAATGCTGATAAGGGTAAGAAAAGGATTGAACACAAGGGTTGCAATAATTTTCGGAAGTATCAGATACGAGGCTGAGTTGACACCCATAATCTCAAGTGCGTCAATTTGTTCAGTCACTCTCATGGTCCCGATTTCTGATGCAATGCTTGACCCTACTTTCCCGGCAAGTATCAGGCCGGTAATTGTTGATGAGAATTCAAGCAGTATCGAATCGCGGCAGCCAAGTCCTATAAGGTAAGTGGGGTAAATCGGATTCTCCGTATTATATGCTGTCTGCAATGTAATTACAGCGCCCATGAAGAAAGAGATAATCGTAATGATACCGACGGAGTTTAGTCCGAGAAAAACCATTTCATGAATAGTCTGCTTATAATAGACACTTGGCTTCTCAGGTTTTGAAAAAACCTTTTTAAGGAGCAGGAAATAGTGGCCCAGCTGCTCTAAAAACTTAATCATTATCAAAATTTAACATCGGTTAAAATTACAAATATTTATGGGAATTCCCGAGCAAAGATTTTAAATCAGGATTGCTCAAATAAATGATATATTTGCGTAATTTTAATCGGCAAAAAAAATTCCAATGGACAACAGGTATGTTATTATCATGGCTGGTGGAGTGGGAAGCCGTTTCTGGCCCCTGAGCCGCCGTGAACGGCCAAAGCAGTTTCTGGATATACTTGGGAAAGGTGAAACCTTACTGCAACAGACTTTTAAAAGGTTCAGCCCGGTCTGCAGGAAGGAGAATATTTATGTTGTTACCAGTTCAGAGCATAAGGATATTGTTGCCGAACAGATTGACATCAATCGGGCCAATATTCTTGCAGAGCCTTTCAGACGGAACACTGCTCCGTGCCTTGCCTACGGTACATTCAAAATATTAAAGGAGAATCCCGATGCGGTTATTACTGTCACCCCGTCAGATCACCTTATCATAAAGGAGGATAAATTTTGTGAAGTAATAAAAAAGAGTTTTGAGTTTGCCGAAAAGAACAATGCACTTCTCACACTCGGAATAAAACCCGACCGTCCGGAGACCGGGTATGGATATATCCAGGCTGACCGTAAAAAATCAGTCACCGGCATCAGTAACCTGTTAAAGGTCAAAACATTTACTGAAAAGCCGGATATTGAGCTGGCAAAAGTGTTTCTGGAGAGCGGTGATTTTTACTGGAACTCAGGGATATTCATCTGGAATATAAAAACCATAATCAGCGCATTTGAAAAATATCTTCCTGAAATGTTTTCATCATTTGAAGAAGGAAAGGATCTGTTTGGCACAAAGCAGGAAGCAAAATTCATTGGCAAGACATATGCCGAGTGCCGTAATATTTCGATCGATTACGGGATCATGGAAAAAGCAGATAATGTATATGTGATGTGTACCGACATCGGCTGGTCAGATCTTGGTACATGGAGCTCGCTTTATGAGCATTCGACTGTTGATAAGAAAGGTAACTCAAAGGTTAGCGGTGATGTATTCTCCTACGAAAGCAGGGGCAATATCTTCAATATTGCTCCAGGCAAGATCGCCGTCATACAGGGTCTGAAGGATTATATTGTGGTTGATTCTGAAGATGTTCTTCTGATCGTGAGAAAGGAAGAGGAACAAAACATTAAGAATTACCTGGATGACGTGAAGACCGCAACCGGGGAAAAATTCCAATAAAAAAAAGAGGCTGTTTCCGCAGCCTCTTTTTTTATGTCAAAAGTCTAGTATTCCCACAAATCGTGCTCAAAATTGAACAGTTCGGTTTTAATACGTTCGGCTTCAAAAAGCGTGGATTTTCCAACTGTGTATTCATTGATCTGCCTGTCGTCGAATACATTCGATTCCCCGAAGATCACACTGCCGAATCTTCTCTGCATGAAGAGGTCATCAAATGAGATCCTCTGGGCATCATTGTTGGCGAGGAATACCTCCTGTTTTGCAAGTGCATCCCTTAGATCATCATACCTGACCCAGAACAGGGGTTTTCTGAGCGCTCTTCCGGCATCATTGTCATAACCCATCCAATAGGGCATCATCCCAATGATCCTTACATCGAGCTTTGAAAGTTTCTTATCGAAATACCATTCTTCATAGACCAGTATCTGTTTGACCTCTTCGGGTTTTGCAGTAGCAGTAATAGTGGTATCCCTGGTTAGTCCCTCCGCATTTATCTGGATAGATTCGGTTTTGGTGGTGGCACCCATCTGGATCTCAATATCATCATAAGTTGTAGGAAGATTGGAATCCAGGGCCGAAAATGCGTCCAGGCGCTGAGCACGGATCTCCTCAAGTATAATGTTGATGAGGCTTTTCCTGCCATCCTGCGTACTTTGGATCGGGTAATACAAAGGCTGGTTAATCTTCTCCCTGAGGTCGATCAGGCGCCAGACCTTTTTTGACCATATAACATCAGCTTCCCGGAGATATGGATAGTTGATCTTCTTGTTATCGGTGATTGATTTCTGGTAAATATCGCCGAATGACTGTGCGCTGGCCATTGAGCCGATTGCAAGGACGATAATTCCAAAAAGGAGTTTCTTGTTCATATTGCTTAAATTTATTAACTAATCTATTTTTAAAATAATGGGGCTCAGGTCGAGATTTCTGCCATCGGGAGCCAGACATTTTATATCCTTAATAAAAAGGTTCTTTCCCCGTGCAAGTCTGTTGATCAGGTTTTTTTGTTCAGTCGTGAGTGAGCTTGAGTTACTCTTTTCTTCAAAGTCACCGCGGCTGTCGGTATAAAGAACTGTAAAGGAAGTGATCTTGTAAACGAGGTCAAATTCGAAATCAGGAAGGGTTGCATAAACCCCTGTCTGAGCTGCCGCGGTGTTCTTGGCTATGAGACCCGTGCTTTTTCCAGCAAACTGTGCAATCGGAGAAGGGACCGGTTTAACCCTGAACTCAATCGGAGGGTATGTAGTTCCCTTGCCGCCTGCATCAGTAACTGATACAACAACCTGGACATTCTGGCCGACATTTGTCGGATTGACTGCCCAGTTTCCCCTGAAATTTTCTCCTCTTGAGTTTTTAACCTTCTGGGTGGTGACTGTGCCGTTGACTACTTTTAGCCTTACCTTGTCGGGACTCACACCCGGAACAGAAACGTCGATTGGATTCTGAATTCCCTTGTACATCACGTTCATTGCTGTCGGGGATACCACCACATTGGGTACGTCGACATAGTATGATGATTCAAAGGGATAATCGACCATTACACCTGACGGATTCTTAAGTGAAATCACTCCTCCCCATGTTTTCCTACCTGTTGAAGAAGCGCGTACCCTGTAGATCCCTTTCCCTGATTCATCAACAGCAAGTGGGGCTGAAGAACCATCTATTGTAACAACAGGTGTTTGGGTTGAGTCGATTGCCGATATAAATACTCTTGCTTCGTAATCGCTTCCCTGGGTCACATAGCTTGACACCGGAACTACATTGGCAACTATCTTGTTGACTTTGAATGAACCGGCATCGATCTGTGAATAGAGATGATTCAGTACTTCAGTTTCTGCATTCCTGACATCTACCTGCATTTTTGAAAGGATCGTTTCGACGGCCACCAGGGGAAGAGCCTGGAAAGTGACATTTTCCCATTTTGCGGGCTGTCCGTCAGCTTCATGTCCATCGTCAGTATTGAGACTTTTACGGAGGGCCTCCTCGGCTGAGGGATTTTTCCCGTCGAGTGTTGAGATGAGGAATTCACGGTATTCGTTTACCAGGGCTTTCAGGGTGCTTGCCTTTCCTTTTTCATTTGCTCCGATAAGAATCTGGGAAGGAACATTATTATCATCTATCCTCTTCACTTCTTCAATGATGATTTCATCTCCCACGATAGCCGGTGTTTCGGGTCCTTCGGCTTCGATAATTATTTCTTTCTTAAGATCCTGAATGAAGGTGAATATCTCGTCGGAACGGCTTTTAACCTCCATGGCAGTTGTTCTGTATTTACCTGCTTTTGTGGGGTTTTCGGATGCTGCTTTATTGAACTCCTCGTAAATAAGATTATTCTTGATGACGTAGTTTGCCAGCGTGGTGGTCAGACTCCTATCAACTTTTTTAAATGCTTCCACGGCATCCTTTGACACGTTAAGTGCAAGCATGGCGGTAAGTATCAGGTACATCATACCGATCATCTTTTGCCGTGGTGATAGCCTCTCGTGAGCCATTTTTCAGGTTGTTTAGTTTAATTAAAATGTCACGTTACTTAACATTCATTGCGGCCAGCATATTGCCATAGACATTGTTCAAGGCTGACAGGTTATCGTTTAGCTTTGTAATCTGTTCACGATATTTTTTGGTATCACCTGCTGATTCGGAAAGGTCTTTCATCAGACCCTGGATTCCTTTATGAAGAGTCTCGGATTCCTTTATATGTTCGTCAACTCCTTTACGCTGAAGTTCATAGACAGTATTAAGCGCCGAAAGATTCTTATTCAGCGATTCCAGCTGGTGTTGATATGATTTGCCTCCGGACTCTATAACCGAATAAGATTCAGCCAGTTTTCCGTAATTGGTATTTGAGTCAGTTATTATTTTAGCGGTCGAGTGGTATGAATCGGTAAGCTTTCCAAGAGCATCATTGGCAGTATGGATCGTATTCATGTACTTTGTGGATGCAGCTGAAATATCGCCCATAACGTTAATATTTCCGGTTGCTTCGCTGAATCTTTTCATTCCGACTCCAAGCTTCTGAAACAGTTCGGGAGTAATATCAGCGCTTTCAAGCATCTCGTCGAATTTTGAGAGTGCATAGGAACCGCTTCCTGCACCACCTCCGCTGCCGCCAATTGCGACACCACCATAACCACCTCCGGTCACGCCTTTTGCCTGGGCCGGTTCATCCTCCTGGATACCTGCAAGCTCGGGATAAACAAGAGTCCAGTCAACCTCTTCATGAAGGGGTTCGAATGCTGAAAAGAAGAAGATAACTGCTTCCGTGAACAGACCGATTGTCAGCATTAATCCTGCACCATTCCAGTGCTGAATTTTAAATAATGCACCAATGATTACGACAGAAGCGCCAATACCATATAATTTGGCCATGAAGTTCTTCCATCCGTTTGACTGTACTATTTCTGCTAGGCTCATATACCTGGTTTATTAAAAGGTTATTTTTATTTTATTGACTTGCCGGTTTTATTGATTTACTCCAATATAAGATCTCACATTGCGAAATCCGATGTATGACTTTGTTGAATCCTGATATTCATAATCCCTGGCGCTGGTCTGAAGGAAATAAGCTATATCCTTCCACGAACCACCCCTGATGACTTTCCGTTTCAGCACAGGTGGATCCTGCGGACGTGCATTGTATTCATAATTGGGATTAAGGTCGTGCTGGAAAATATATGCAGAAGGATGATAGGCGCAGAGTGTCCATTCGGCAACGTTCCCCGACATATCAAACAGCCCGTATTCATTGGGTTCATACGAACCTGCCTTGGCGGTATAAACCGTTCCATCATCGATATAGTTGCCTCGCAATGGTTTAAAGTTTGCAAGGAAACAGCCCTGGTAATTTCTGGTATACGGGCCACCCCATGGGTACATTGAAAGGTCGAGGCCTCCCCTTGATGCATATTCCCATTCAGTTTCAAGCGGAAGCCTGTAAGCCTGAACATC
>DAIUKI010000002.1:0-26867 GCA_036848255.1 Bacteroidales bacterium
AAGGTTAGCGCAGTAATATCTGAATCTATAACCTTCAAGTCCATTTGCTTATAATTAACAGGTACTTTCTCAATGATTATTATTCCAGTTGCCGGTTTAACATTAATTACTGGCTTTGTGGTCGTTTTATTTGCTCCTGTTGTCTTTTCAGCAGTTGTTTTGTCAGTCACCACCGGCGCTGAAGTAGCAGGTGTTCTGCTTGTAATGGGGCTCGTTTTCGGGGCTGATCTTTCAGGAGACAGTATTGTTTTGGATTCTGCAATTTCCGGTTTAATATTGGGACTGCCTCTGTAAACATAAAATGGTTTTTCAAACTTCCCGATTTCCCCTGATTCGGCTGTCATATACTCAATCAGGAGTTTATATCCACCCTCAAGATCCAGAGCTGGAACAATGATCTCTGTAATGTTATTCTTTGTCCAGGATGACCAGGTGAGCAATCTGCCATCAATTACATTTGACACTCCCAAAGGGATAACAAGTCTGCACCTGTATTGAATTACAACCGCCTGATTTCTAAAGAAGCTCAGATCAACTTTTTCAAACAATTTAATTGCTGCAGGAATTGAATTTATAAAGTAAAAGGGTGCCTCCTGTGAGAAAAAGGGTACCGGACTATAAGCTTCTTCGGATAATTGAGCGGAATTGACTTTGTCAAATCCTGCTCCAAAATTGATCATTAAAAGAAATAAACAATATCTTACAGTTCCGGTTTTAAAATACTTAATTACCATCGCATTTCTGATAATTCCCAGGTAGATTCACTATGACTAAGATTTATAAAATTAGAGATTATACAAGATATATCATAATTTTTTTGATGAACAAGATATTATGAATGACCAAGGGTAATGTTAACAAACTTACAAATATTGAGAAATACAATCAGGTATTTTCCAAAATGTCATCCGGAATTCCGGTTTTTAAAAAGAAAAATACTCATCACCAGGAAGCAAATGATATTTATTCTGGTCTGAAAACCTTAAATGTATTCTGAAATCAGGCTTCTGTAAGCTCAACAAGGTACCCTGTTAGTTCTGTCTCCAACAGTCAATTCCGAAATATACTTTTATAGATTAAAATGATTTTTGTCCTGACAACATAAAAAGTAACTTTTCGAATTTCACAATTTCCCCTGCTCGCACTTTCCATGCATGCGAGCTTTCAAAAAAAAAATGAGCCTCTCCCCGAGGCTCATTTTTACATTTCAGTCAAAACCCGATATTACTAACCTAAATAACCCTTAAGTAATCTGCTTCTTGAGGTATGTCTTAGTCTTCTGATAGCTTTTTCTTTTATTTGCCTTACCCTTTCACGAGTAAGTCCGAACTTCTCACCGATCTCCTCAAGGGTCATCTCCTGACATCCGATCCCAAAGAAAAACCTGATAATATCCCTTTCCCTCTCGGTAAGAGTAGCCAAAGCCCTGTATATTTCCCGTGAAAGCGATTCATCCATTAAAAGCTTATCAGCCACAGGTGAATCTGAATTTGTTAGAACATCCAGAAGGCTGTTATCCTCACCTTCAATGAATGGGGCATCAACAGACACGTGGCGTCCCGATACTTTCAGGGTATCTGTAACCTTTTCCTTTGGCAGTTCCAGTACATCAGCCAACTCTTCGGGTGAGGGTGTACGTTCATTTTCCTGCTCAAAGCGGGAAAAAGCCTTATTTATCTTATTAAGGGATCCTACCTGATTAAGAGGAAGCCTGACGATCCTTGATTGTTCAGCAAGAGCCTGAAGTATTGATTGCCTGATCCACCAGACTGCATAGGAAATAAACTTAAAGCCTCGGGTTTCATCAAACTTTTCTGCAGCTTTGATAAGTCCGAGATTCCCCTCATTTATAAGGTCCGGAAGACTTAATCCCTGGTTCTGATATTGTTTTGCGACTGATACAACAAAACGCAGGTTGGCCTTGGTAAGCTTTTCAAGAGCAGCCCTGTCTCCTTTTTTGATTCGTTGTGCCAGTTCAACTTCTTCTTCTACAGATATCAACTCTTCCTTACCAATTTCCTGAAGGTACTTGTCGAGAGATGCACTTTCCCTGTTAGTTATGGATTTGGTAATCTTTAGCTGTCTCATTATGCCTCCCAAAAAATTTCCGCAAAGATATTGCTTTTATTATTTATAAACAAAATTAATGTGATATTGTTTCAAACAGGGGATCTTTTATAAAAATCCCCTGTAAGACAATAACTTATGTCATTCTAATTTTAGTTCCTGAAGGAATAACTGAACTTGGTTCCATTTGATTGTATGCCCTCTATCGCATTTAGTTCACTTTCATTGTCAGTTACCTGACGGATTTCTGAAGTATTTTTGACTTTTCTGCCATTAATGCTTAGTATAATGTATCCATTTCTGATTCCAATATCTTTTAATTTACCGTCATTAACTTCGGTGACTTTTACACCATAATCAATATCGAATTTCTCCTTGTCAGCCGATCCGAGAGCTTCAAAACGGGCCCCATAGACAGAAGCGCTTCCACCCATTCCGGGAGTTACAACATTTGTATTACCGGCAATATTCCTCATAGTTACCGGCACTGTAACCTCTTTGCCGTTCCTTATATATGTGATATTTGCCCTGTCACCCGGCCGGCGCCTGCTTACCTGTTCCTGGAGCTCGGAAGGGGAAGTAACAGCCATACCATCAAATTTTACAATAATGTCATTCTCTTTCAGGCCTGCTGCTTCTGCTGAACCGTCAGGAATGACTCTGTCGATACGTGCCCCCCTGACTTCCCGGAGATTAAGTTTTTCAGCATCCTCCTGGGTAACCTCAGTAATATTAACACCAATTATTGCCCTCTGAACCTCTCCGAATTGTTTCAAATCCTCAACCACTTTCTTTACAAGGGTAACGGGTATTGCAAATGAATTACCTGCATAAGCTCCGCTGGGAGAAACAATTGCCGAAGTTATTCCAACGAGCAATCCTTTTGTATCGACCAGTGCACCTCCGCTGTTACCCATATTAAGCGCCGCATCAGTCTGGATAAAAGATTCAATCTTCAGATCACTGTCAAGAATATTCAGATTCCTGCCCTTTGCACTTACGATACCTGCAGTCACTGTCGAAGTAAGATTGAATTCACTGGTGGAAAATGGATTACCGACAGCAAGCACCCATTCGCCGAGCCGTAGCCGGTCAGAATCACCGTACTTAATAAACGGAAGACCTGATGCTTTAACTTTTAACAGTGCGATATCAGTGCTGGGGTCACGTCCAACGATCTCCGCCCCGTATACCCTGTTATCGTTGAGTTTCACCTCAACGTTCTCCGCATCCTCTATTACATGGTTATTTGTAACAATATATCCGTCAGCCGATATAATCACACCTGAACCATATCCTTTCCTTTCCCTGGGTCTTGAACCTGAATAATTGTCTCCGTAAAAATATTCCCAGAACGGATTACTTGCCTGAGGTGCAACCATACTTTTCGTTCTGACATGGACCACAGCATGAACTGTCTGTTCAGCTGCATAGGTAAAATCAATCTGTCCCTCCTGCATCACATAGGATGTGAGCAAAGCCTCAGCATTTTTTGCGTTCATCTGAGAACTCTCACGGATCTGAGTCATAGCAGGCCTTTCAATTACTTTCGTATAAGCAAACAACGCGATAACTGCACCTAAAAGGGCCATAAACAGACTTCCAAATAAATATTTCATTTTCATAGCTATCCTGTATTTAATTATAACTTCAAAATTTGACTCGACGGATTGTCAAATATTATGCCTTTATAAAAGATTCATATCTTTACAACCGTTTTCTAACAAATTTGTTCTGCAAATGTTATACATTTTTCAATTGTTTATGACTAATTGACAAACATTTAACAACTCTTTAACACTGATGAAAATAGCTTTTAACAAATACCAGGGAACCGGGAATGACTTTATTATAATAGACAATCGCAATAATGTTTTTAATCCGGAGGATTCCACAATTATTAACAAACTTTGCGACAGGCGATTTGGAATCGGGGCTGATGGACTGATCCTTATTGGAAGATCGGCAGAATTTGATTTTGAGATGATTTATTTCAATTCTGACGGATTCAAAGGCACAATGTGCGGTAACGGAGGCAGATGCATCGCAGATTTTGCAATCAGATCAGGAATTGCCGGTAATAAACTCAGGTTCGTTGCCGCTGACGGGGCTCATGATGCAGTATCAGAAGAGGGCTTGATAAGATTGAAAATGAATGATGTAAAAAACATCAATACTGTTAATGGTAACTATTTCATTAATACGGGTTCACCTCACTATGTTATTTTTACAAGTGACCTGGATAAAATTGATGTCCAAAATGAAGGAAAAAAAATCAGGTGGTTGCAGGATTTTCAACCGGGTGGAACAAATGTAAATTTTGTTGAAATTCAGGATAATGGAATTTTTGTAAGAACTTTTGAACGCGGGGTGGAAAATGAAACGCTTTCCTGCGGGACAGGAGTCACAGCTTCTGCCATTGCTTCAGTTCTTTCAGGTCATTTTGTCAGTGGTCCGGTAAATGTAATGACTAAAGGAGGCAATCTAAACGTCGGATTTGATATCAGGGAAAATCAGATAACAGATATTTGGCTTTCGGGGCCAGCCACTTTTGTCTTTGAAGGAATAATAAATATCTAACCATGAAGAGAGTCTGGTTCATTTCGGTTTTATTCACTTTTGCCTGCCAGGCAAAATTATCATCCCAGCCGGGCAATACAGAACTGATGAATGCAATAAACAAGGCTGGATCCAATTTTGAAGCTCTGGATCACAGACTGGACGTCATTGAGAAAAAGATCGATGATGTTTACTGGTATAACAAGATAGGTGATATTGCATATATAGATAAAGTTTATATCACTGGCCCGCCCCTCGCAAAAGAATCAAATCCGACAGGACAGGGTGCCGGAAATCCTGTGAAATTCTGGAATTACATTTTTATTCCCAAAGAAGCTGAACCTGAAAAAAAATATCCTCTTCTTGTTTTTCCTCATGGTGGAGTACATGCCAACTTTGATACATATTATACTCACATTGTCAGGGAAATGGTGTCGCAGGGCTATATTGTTACGGCTGCGGAGTACAGAGGATCAACCGGATACGGAGCCTCCATGTACAACAAAATTGATTATGGAGGCCTTGAGGTTCAGGATGTTGATGCAAGCCGTCAGTTTATGATCGACAATTATTCTCTGGTCGACAAAGAAAGGGTTGGAATTGTCGGATGGAGCCATGGCGGTTATATCGCTCTCTTTAATATTTTTGAATATCCTGGCAATTACAGGGTTGCATTCACCGGAGTACCTGTAAGTGACCTTATTGCCCGGATGGGCTATAAGGATCAGGAGTACCGGGACCTTTTTTCAGGACAGGCTGCCATTGGAAAACCCGCAGACGAAAACGTTGCTGAATACCGTAAGAGATCCCCTGCATGGCAAACCGGTAAATATCAGAACACACCTCTTCTTATTCATACAAATTCAAATGACGAGGATGTTAATGTACTCGAAGTTGAACATCTTATTAAATCGCTCAAAGCAGAAGGCAAGAAGAATTTTTCATATGAGATCTTCAAGGACATGCCGGGAGGCCACTCCTTCGACAGGATGGATTACAAGGAAGCAAAGGAAATAAGGTTGAAAATCTACAATCATCTGAACAAATACCTTAATCCTCCAAAACCATTCAAATCGATAAGGGATTTGCAAAAGGCCGGATATGGATATAATTGACAGCGTAAAGGCGTAAAGGCGTAAAGGCATGAAGGCAAAAAGAATTAGGAACTAATGAAATTAGAGACTAAGAGACAGGACGAAGAGCAGTTTTCAAAGCTCCCCTCCTGGGAGGGGTAGGGGTGGGTTAAAGAAGCTCTGAGCATTAAAATTATGCTGAAAGAAAAATTATATGGTAAAACCTTAAATGAGCTGATCGCCGTCACAAAGAGGATCAGAATGCCAGGTTTTGCAGCAAAACAGATCGCCGATTGGCTGTACAGGAAAGAGATCGGGAGTGTCGGCGAAATGACAAACCTCTCAATGAAAATGAGAGAGTACCTGTCAAACGATTATGAGATAGGCCTTTCAGATCCGGTGAGCTTTTCACAGAGCAGGGACGGAACCAAAAAATATCTTTATAAAGTTCTGAATGATAAATTCATCGAAACTGCATATATACCTGAAAATGACAGGGCCACAATCTGCGTCTCATCGCAGGCTGGCTGTAAAATGGGATGCGTATTCTGCATGACAGGAAAACAGGGATTTCAGGGTAATCTTTCGTCGAATGAAATACTTAATCAGTTCCGGAGCCTTCCTGAATTTAAACAGCTGACCAACATGGTATTTATGGGTATGGGGGAACCACTTGATAACCTGACTGAGGTGCTTAAAAGTCTTGAAATCCTTACAGGAGAATGGGGTTACGGATGGAGCCCTTCAAGAATTACGGTGAGTACAGTTGGCATGGTTAGCAGGATTAGTGAGTTCCTCGAGAAAAGCAGGTGCCATCTTGCAGTCAGCCTTCATTCACCGTTCGATGAAGAGCGGAGACAACTGATGCCCATACAGAAAACAAACACTGTCAAAGAGGTTATCGACATAATTAAAAACTATGGTTTTACAGGGCAGAGGAGGGTATCATTCGAATACATCCTGTTTAAAGGGATCAACGATTCTCCCCGTCATATAAAAGAACTTGCACGTATTCTTAACGGGATCAGATGCAGGATAAACATAATCAGGTTCCATTCTTTTCCCGGATCCGACCTCGGCAGTCCGGGCATGGAAGAAACAATTGCTTTCAGGGAAGCCCTCAATGCAAAAGGAATGGTTGCAACCATAAGGTCGAGCCGGGGGGTTGATATAAATGCTGCCTGCGGACTCTTATCAACGATTGAACAAAACAAAGTATGATTTTCATGCTGAAAAGAGAACTGGTATTCGTTATTTTCTGGATTCCGGTACTCCTGGGTGGCCAGGAAAGGGCCCTCCATATACTTCTATCTGATTCTTCAATGATAAGTTCCTCGGTTTCCCTGTGTATTATAAATACCTCAACAAAGGAGACGGTCTTTGAATACAATCCGGGGGAAAGCCTTATGCCTGCATCTGTGCTTAAGCTTGTCACCTCAGCGGCGGCCCTGGAACTGCTTGGCCCCGGGTACTCTTTCAAAACCCGTCTTGGTTATACCGGAAGTCTGAATAAAATTACCGGTCTGCTTAACGGAGATATCGTGATAAAAGGTGGAGGTGATCCTTCGCTGGGATCGCAATATTTTAAAGTGCATTACGGCAATTTCCTTAAAGACTGGATCACCACAATGAGGAAACTCGGGATAAAAAGCATAGAAGGAAGAATAATAGCCGATGATACGAGGTATGATCATCAACCGGTACCTCCGAAATGGATTTGGGAGGATATCGGGAACTATTATGGGGCAGGAACCTATGGATTATCGGTATTCGACAATATGTTTGAAATTCATTTCAGAACCTCTGCAGAAGGTTCCATCCCGCAGATCACAGGTATGGTCCCTGATTTTTCCAGATATGAACTTACAAACCAGCTGGTTGCATCAGGTAATGCCGACAATGGATATATTTTTGCAGCCCCGTACACTGATTATGGCTGGATGGCTGGGTCCATACCTGTCAACAAGGAGGATTTTGTGCTGAAAGCGGCAATTCCTGATCCCCCGTTGCTCCTTGCAAGACTTTTTGACGCCATGCTTGATTCTGCAGGAATAGCTGTCTCCGGTTCCCCGTCTTCAAAACGGCTGATAACTAAGAATGCTGATGAAGAACCGGAGTTAATTGCTGAAGTGGCCTCGCCTCCACTCTACCGTATTATTGAGGTCCTTAATCATGAAAGCGTAAATCTTTTTGCGGAGCATCTTTTAAAGGAAATGGGGGTCATCTATAAAAAAAGCGGGACAACAGCATCGGGTATTGAGGTCCTTTACGGGTTCCTGGAAGATGCCGGGATTAATATGGCAGGAATGTTCCTTGAGGATGGAAGCGGAATGTCGCCGATGAATGCCGTTACCTCCCGGGGACTTGCCGGGATTTTGCTATTCATGAAAAACAGGGCAGTGAATTCCAGCGAGTTCTTCAACAGCCTGCCTGATGCAGGAAGGGAGGGAACACTTAAGACCTGCTTTAAAAACCAGGCTTTTGATTCAAATCTGAGAGCAAAAAGCGGCTCAATGACCAGGGTAAGAAGCTATGCTGGATACTTTAAAACCCATTCGGGTAACGAAATGGCGTTCAGCATCATAATCAATAACTTCTCTGGTCCTTCCCAGAGAATTATCAGCGGTATTGAAGAGATTCTCCTTGAAACGATATTCCTCAGGTAATTGAGCAGTCTGTTAATTACACCTCACGACAACCGCATTATACGTCGATCTTTGCATATTTTGCATGAGCTTCTATAAATTCCCTGCGTGGAGGCACCTCGTCGCCCATGAGCATTGAAAATATCCGGTCCGCTTCCGCTGCACTTTCTATTGTAATCTGCTTCATAGTACGCGTTTCAGGGTTCATGGTTGTGGACCAGAGCTGCTCCGCGTTCATTTCTCCAAGACCCTTGTATCTCTGGATGCCAACTGAAGAATCCTTGCCCTGACCCATTTCCTTTACTGCTGCTTCGCGTTCTTCTTCTGTCCAGCAGTACTGTTCGCTCTTTCCTTTCTTTACAAGATATAACGGAGGCATAGCAATAAACAGGTATCCTCCCTTGATAAGATCCTGCATATATCTGAAGAAAAAAGTCATTATAAGAGTATCGATGTGGGATCCATCGACATCGGCATCGGTCATGCATATAATTTTATGGTATCTTAATCCGGCTATGTTAAGCGCTTTACTGTCTTCATCGGTCCCGATATTCACACCAAGTGCAGTAAAGATATTTTTGATCTCTTCGCTTTCATATATCCTGTGCTCCATAGCCTTTTCGACATTGAGGATCTTGCCTCTGAGAGGCAGAATAGCCTGAAACCGGCGGTCGCGGCCCTGTTTTGCAGTTCCTCCTGCGGAATCTCCTTCTACCAGAAATAATTCACATTTTTCCGGATCGCGGTCAGCACAATCTGCCAGTTTCCCGGGAAGGCCTGAACCTGAGAGCACTGTTTTGCGCTGTACAAGCTCTCTTGCTTTCCGGGCGGCATGGCGGGCCGTTGCAGCCAGGATAACCTTCTGAACTATAATTCTTGCGTCCTTAGGATTCTCCTCAAGGTAGTTGGAAAGCATCGTGCTCACTGCCTGATCGACCGCTCCCATAACTTCGGAATTACCAAGCTTGGTCTTGGTCTGACCTTCAAACTGAGGTTCAGCCACTTTAACCGAGATTATTGCAGTAAGTCCTTCCCGGAAATCGTCCCCGTTGATGTCAAATTTAAGTTTTGTTGTGGCACCTGAGTCATCGGCATATTTCTTCAGAGTACGGGTCAAACCTCTTCTGAAACCTGCCAGATGGGTGCCTCCTTCAATTGTATTTATGTTATTGACATAAGAATGTACATTTTCAGAAAAAGAGTTATTATACTGAAGTGCAATTTCAACAGGTATGTCTGTTTTATCAAATGTTATATGTATAGGCTTCTCGATAAGCCGTTCCCTGTTGGAATCGAGGTATTCGACAAATTCCTTGAGTCCAAGTTCCGACCGGAATTCTTCATACCTCGGCTTGCCTCCGTTACCATTTTCGGTAAGCTCTCTCTCGTCCTTTAAAGTAAGAAGTATACCTTTGTTAAGATATGCCAGTTCCCTCAATCGTGCCGCCAAGATTTCAAAATTAAAGTCGGTAGTCTGAAATATCGTTGAATCGGGCTTGAATCTTATTGTCGTGCCTGATTTCTCAGTCTCCCCGATCACCTCAACCCTGGTTACTGGCTTGCCCTTTTCATATTCCTGCTTAAAGATCCTGCCTTCCCTCATTATGATGGCATCGAGGTGGCTTGACAATGCATTTACACAGGAAACCCCTACACCATGAAGACCTCCTGACACTTTGTATGAATCTTTGTCAAATTTTCCTCCGGCATGAAGGACAGTCATCACCACCTCAAGGGCAGATTTCTGCTCTTTTTCATGCAATCCTGTCGGTATTCCTCGCCCGTCATCAATTGTTGTCAAAAAGCCGTCAGTGTGAATAATCAAGTCAATACGAGAGCAGTACCCTGCAAGGGCCTCATCTATCGAATTATCAATGACCTCATATACAAGGTGATGCAACCCTTTAACCCCAATGTCCCCAATGTACATTGCAGGCCTTTTCCTCACGGCTTCAAGACCTTCCAGCACCTGAATACTCTCTGCAGAGTATTCAGAACTTTCCTGCAATTTTTTTTCATTCTCACTCATTTCTCAAAAGAATTTTATCAACATTTACAAGTAAGTCCCTATCACAATCAAAGCAATTGTTTTCACTATATAAACAACTGATTTTATGATTTTTAATAACCCCAACAAATATACCTTCTTTAACTGTCCTTTTTAGTTAAAACAAGTTAAAAGTAATGCACAATTTGTTAAAGAAATTAACATTTTGAACTGTCATAAAGTCATGCAGTCATGCGGTCATGCAGTCGAAAAAAAAAACCGTAACTCGTTCCCCGGATTGGTCAGAGGCTGTAGGTGAAACCGACCATAAAGTTGAACATCTGGGATGGGTAATATGCCCACTCGTAATAGCGGTTCCAGGATATATTATTGACTTTCAGCCAGAATGAAAGGATCTTGGTATACCGGTATTCCGCACTCAATCCTATGTTGATATGAGCAGGCTTTTCAATCCACGCTGGCTCCAGCGTCATCCACCCGGTAGGGCTCTCCATTGTCCCCAGCTTTCTTTTGCCGAGAGCGGTCAGTTCAGTGCCTGCAATGATCTTGTTCCTTAGATTATAATATAATCCGAACCTGCCGTCCCAGTCAGGTTTATTCCATGCGAAATCATTTACCGAAAGTGTATACTTGTAATAATTTACCGATGTATTGAACGACAATCTCTTCGTGAAGTTTCCGCTTAATTCACCGTGTAAATTAAAAACCTCTGCATCATCAGGTGTAATTACAAAGTAATTACCTCTTTGAATTGATCCTGCAGTATCGGGGTAGCCAATATTTGAATAAAGGAGCAGATCGTTAATAAGCGAATAGGAAACAGAGGCCAGATAGTTCCCTCCCAGTCCGTTATTTCCTTTTAATCCTGCCGAAATAATCAGTGAATGGTTTGTGTTCGGAACCCTGAAAATCGAACCATCGGGAACCATATAGGGATTTTGGGAAATAACATTAAGTGGTTCATTATTCTCAAGTCTCCCTCCCAGTCCGGCAAAAAAGCTTATATATTCCGGAACTATGTTGAAGCCGAAGGCAAGATCAGGATGGAAATAAACCTTTGCCTTTTCTTCAAGATTCTTTTCAACCGACAGACTGATACCAAGATTAAAATTCCACTGGTCGGTGGCCTTTCTTACAAATGGACTCAGTGAAAGAATATATTTTGGTTCCAGATCAAGCGATTCAGAAAGCTTATAATGATCTATATCAAGTCCGGATCCCACATAAAATCCCTGATAAAGACTTGACAGTTTAGAGGTAAAACCTACGTGATTCATTGATCCCATCCCTGCATTACTGAAAAAGTCGTAGGAAAGACCAAGATCGTATGATAGATCGGCAGAATCAAGATTCAATGATGCCACGGAGAATTTACCACCCACATCATAATAATTCAGCTTTATGTCTTTCTTGAGGAATTCAAATGGCACTTCTGTGTCATATCCATAGGCGTATCTCGTTTTCTGGAGAAAATCAGCAGAAAGATCAATGTAGCTGTTCCTGAAGAATTTTCTGCCAAACAATGAAGCATCGTTATCCATGAATCCCGAAAAGACTTTCTGTCTGTTTTCCAGTGGCACTTTGCCGTTTGAGGAATAATGCTTTGCATAAAATCCAACAGCTCCCTTTTTCGATCTTTGATTGGTTACGCTTAATTCTGCCAACGGAGTATTGTTATTTCCGATTCCTACCTTAACGTAGCTTTTGTATAATTTCGGAAGCGGATCTGATAGAAGAGACGCAGATTTGATGGGGCTGATGGAATAGGTCGGATTAAAGGCCTTTGATCTCACATCATAACTGAATACAGGGTAAACCCTTGCGGTGTCGTTGATTTCTGGCAGGTAGCTTTTCTTCCTGGCATCGGCAAGTGAAGGTTTATAAGGATTGTAAAGCGTCACCTCCCTTTTAAGATCTTCCGTTCTGACCTGAGCCTTCACAGGCAGGCCGACTATTATAATCAGGAATAAAATGATAATATTTCTTTTTATCATATCAGCTCAATTTCTTTATTTTTAATCACTCTGTTCAATTCCCTTCATCAAGTGAGGCCAGTTTGGCTTTAACCTCGTCAAGGATTCCGTCGTTATCGATTGTATAATACTCCCTGAGACTTTGAAGTGTTGCTCTGGCCTGAAGAGTATCACCCTTTTTTATGCTTATGTCAGCCAGCAGGAGGAACATTTTTGCCATCCAGTACTGGTGCGGGGAATTCTGATCAATAAACTGGTTTACAATTTTTTCTGATTCATCGGTACTGCCTTTCTTGAAAAGGATCTCCGCAACCCTGTATTTTGATTCGGCTCCTTCAATGCTGACAACTTCAGTAGCCGTTCTTCTGAAATCCCTGAGTGCTTCATCAAATTCATTGAGGCTGTAATGTGCCTTAGCGCTGATAAATATTGCCTCACGCATCAGCTCCTCAGGCATATTTGATGAATTTTTAATGCGGTCAGAAGCCTTGATACTCTTTTGTGCATCACCTTCCTGGTAAGCGGAACGAAGCTGACCCCTCAGTGCAATCAGCTTATTTTCGGAAGCTGTTGTGATCTTTTCAAGCCTTTCAAAATAATCAAACGCAGCTGTATAATCCTCATTTTCAAAGAGAATTGAAGATGCAGCAACGAGTGACTGCTCCATAAACTGATTGTTGGGAGTTTTTATTACCTCCCTGTAAAAACCAAGAGCTTCATCCTTGCCACCAGTGGAGTTCAGGCATTCGGCAAGATAAAACTGCGCATTCATCCTGAAGCTGCCATAAGGAAAATCACGGAGGTAATTCCTGAATACTTCTGTCGCCCTGTCACAATTCCCGGAGATATAGAGATTCTCGCCGGAGGAATAGATGAGGGAATCCTTTTCAGACATATTCACATCGCCGTATCCCAGATTTTTTACATAGGCAAAATAGCTCTCAACATCATTCATTTCAACATAGGTATTCTTTAATCCCGTAAGTGCGTAACGCGCCTCCGGTGTTGACTGATAATTCTCAATTACTTTTTTAAACTGGGCAACAGATTTCTCGTTCTCTCCCTGATTGTAATAGAGCAATCCAAGCTGGACAATGGCCCTTGGAACAAACGGGCTGGACTGGTAATTTGCGATTATGTTAATAAAATCAGATTCTCCCCGCCTGAAATCCTCCATAACCAGGTAAGCTCTGCCCCTTTCATAAATAGCATTCGGAACATAAGAAGATGAAGGATATTTTGTGGCAAGCAATGTCAGTATTTCAGCTTTACCCGCATGATTGTTTGTAAGTCCGAGGCAGAATCCCTTTTGATAAAGAGCGTAATCAGCATCCGCTTTCCCGTTTGCAATTACCTTGTCATAATAACTGACCGCCTGCTGATAATTTGTGGTTATGAAATAACAGTCAGCCATTCTGAGCTTTGTGTCGATCTGAACCTCGGGTTTTGCACCGGCTGAAGCTGATTCAAATGTCCTGAACTGAGCCAGTGCATTGTTATAATCCTTAAGATTGAAATATGTGTATCCCAGATTATACCTGAGGAGACCGGCTTCAGGAAGCGACATTGCCCCAGGGATGGTCATGAAAAGTTCATAATCATTTTTAGCAAGTTCATAATCTCCGATCCTGTATTCAGCTTCTGCTCTCCAGTAAATTGCCCTGGAACGGAGTTCCCTGCTGTATTGTTCATATTTGAGCGATTTTTCGAAAAGCCCGATTGACTGTTCAATCTCCATGTTTTTAAACAATTCCAGTCCCCTGTAGAAAGCAACCCTCTGGTATGCTGCCTCAAGCCTGCTGTCCTTGTTTCTTATCTTGTCCAGGGCGGAAAGGGCAGCCTGATAATTCCTTATCTCGGTGAAGGAAGCAACAAGGTAGTTATATGCCTCCTCTATTTTGTCAGATCCCGGATAGAGATCGATATACTCCTGAAATGCCGCTATTGCCTCACCAAAAGGAGAAGAAGAGGTTTCATACGTCAGTTTGGCATAATTGAAAAGCGCCTCTTCCTTCAGCTTCTTGTCAAAATCCATTTTTGAGGCCTGTCCGAAAGCAAACTGAGCCCTTTTCTTGTCATTGATCTGAAGATAACAATCACCCAGTACGAACCATATATTCTGGCTCAGTATGTCCGTTCTGGCTCCCGCTCCAAGAAGAGTCTTTATTGCCTGGTCAATTTTACCTGTCTTGTAATAACTGAACCCTAACTGGTACTTGTCCTCTCTTTCACTGGTTTTGGCACCCGCTGCATATTGCTCAAGGTAGGTCAATGCCTGCTCATAATTGCCTTTGTTATAGTAAGCGTCTCCGATAAACCTGAACATCTCATTGGCCCTCTCCTTTGGAGCCGATTTAAGAAGATCGGGGGAGATTTCAAGAATGCCGTCATAATCTTTGTTCAGATACAGGATCTGGGCTATGTAAAACGGAACAATCGAACCAAATGTCTCATCATCCCTCAGCTTCATGAAACCCTCAAGAGCAGTCTGATACATTTTCTGTTCATACGCAATATGCGAGAAATAGTAAATTGCAGGGGCACTGTATTCAGTATCAATATCCTTAATTTCAGAAAACATAGTCAGGGCTTTCGCCTTATCCCCCTTTATATACAATGAATAGCCGTATCTGAAGAAGTACTCCGGCAGTTTATCTTCTTCCAGTTCATACCTGTTGACTGTCTCATAATAGGAACAGGCATTCCTGTAGCTTTTGTTCTGATAGAAGTAATCAGCAAGGGAGATCCTGGCCTCATTTATTTTGGGGCTCTCGGGATGTTTAGCCAGATAAATCAGCATCCTGTACTCCGAATCGGGATTAAACAGCCTCAGCGCTGAAAGAGCGGCATAGTATTCAGCATCGGCAAGTTGGATTTTGTTTTTATCCTTGCCATCCCTGATATAGGAATCGAATAATCTTATGGCAGCCGCGTATTTTTCCTTGTTATACAGATCCATTGCCATGTTATAATCGGAAGTCAGGTCCATTCCTGAAAAGGAAGCCTGGGACATGACCTGTATAATGATGATAAAAAGGAAGTTGAAGATCAATATTGCTTTTTTACTGTTCATAACTTATATTTTAAGGCTTATTATTCAAATGATCCATTTTGAGCCGGAGTTACTCCCGATTCAATAACAGGTTAATAATAAGCCATATAAAACAAAATCCGATTCTTTTCAGCACTGGCAAAAATACAATTATTAAACGGTGGCTCCGGGCCTTTATTACTGATTTTATTAACATATAAATGTTATTTATCAATTCTTTATGTATTTTGCATGTTTACTGTTACGAAATGCAGGATCCCGGGACCTTAGATAAAATCATAGAGCTTATCGGCTGTAACATCTGGCAGCAGGATCACCTTGTACTTACCGGTGTCAATCTGAGTGTAAACAAGGGTGAATTTGTGTACCTGGTAGGCAGAGTCGGAAGCGGAAAAACAAGCCTTATCAAAACATTGAATGTCCAGCTTCCGCTGAAAGAGGGAACAGGTATCGTGGCAGGTTATAACCTTTCCAAATTAAGGACCAGGGAGATACCCTACCTCAGAAGGAAAATAGGCATTGTTTTCCAGGATTTTCAGCTGCTGATCGACCGGTCCGTAAATGACAATCTTGAATTCGTTCTAAGGGCAACTGGATGGAAGGATAGAAACGATATTGAAAAGCGCATCAATGAAGTGCTCGAAAAAGTGGGTCTCGGCCTGAAGGGTTATAAGATGCCTCATCAACTTTCTGGCGGAGAACAGCAGCGCGTGGTGATAGGACGTGCCCTGCTTAACGATCCTGAAATAATCCTGGCCGATGAGCCTACAGGCAACCTCGATCCTGAAACATCAGAAGGGATCATCAGGCTGCTGAGGGATATCTGCAATACAGGCAGGGCAGTTATAGTCGCCACCCATAATTACACTATAGTAAAAAAATTCAGCGCCAGAACCATCAAATGTGAAAACGGAAAGATGGAGGATGTGAAGAATGATGAAGAGATTGAACTGGAACGGCTGTAAAATATCCTCTTATCTCTTAAGGTAATCGTCGTACAAAACCTGAAGAAATGCCTTGCCGAGTCTTTCATTGGTTTCGGCTTCGGGACCTGCCCTTAAAACAGGGGCTTTGAGCTTATGATCGTAAATCAAAGTTGAGTTGTCAGTAATAAACGCGAAGCCTTCATTGAAAACATAAAAGGCAAATGAATTGGATTTTTCTGACAGAAGATCCTTTGCAAAAGGAAACTCACCTTTAAGTTGAAGCTGATTCAGAAGCGTAACCGGAATATCTACCTGACTACCAAGCTTATCTGCTCTTTTCCCTCCAGTATTCAGAGCGCCGCCGAGCCAGAGCATAGGTATCTTGAAAATTTCCTGGGAATATACAAAGTCATCAGGCGAATTACGCCGGCAGTGATCGGCAACAAGCACAACCAGGGTATTTTTCCACCATTCGGTTCTCTTTGCCCAGTCAATAAAGCTTCCTATTGTTTTATCGGTGTAGTAAACTGAATTCCTGAATTTTGTCAGATCGTCTTTCCCGTCGAATACCGGTTCCATTGGCACATCAAAAGGTTCATGACTTGAAAGGGTAAGAATAACCCTGAAAAATGGCTCCTTCATACCGGCCATTGAATCCTGCAATGCTTCAAAAAGCACATTGTCGTGAACACCCCATTTTGAATTGTAATCTATGGGATCGAAGTTATCCTTTGTTATTATCTGACGAAACCCGGAACTAATCAAAAAGGAATTAAAATTGGCAAAATTAATATCACCTCCATACCAGAATGAACTGTTGTAACCTGCTCCGTTCAGTATTTTTACCATGCTTGTCAATGACTGTGTCTTTTTTGGCTCCTTGATAATGGAGACTGCAGGCTGTGCAGGGTACCCGTTTAATATTGCTGGCAGGGCCTTGTCAGTGCGGTTCCCTGATGCATAAAAGTTAGTAAAAAGAAGTCCTTCCGCACACAATTTGTTAAGGCATGGGGTCGTTGAGGGATCACCGTCAAGAGGTCCGACAAGCAGGTTTCCAAAACTTTCGAGTATAATAATTAGCAAATTGGGCCTTGTTGTGTTCAGCACTTTCAGCGAGCTGTCGGTCTTTATTGTCAGCGAATCCCTGATTACCAGTGACTTGTTCAGATCGCCAAATGAATAAGGATTGACCGATGGTTTTCTGTTAAAATATGAACTTCCTACATTCCAGACAACATTTATTGAAGCATGATTTGCAAACATATTTTCGCTGAAATAGACTGTGCCGGCATTTATCGGGGCAAGTCCGATCCCTCCCCGTATTGGAATAATTAACGATCCAAAAAGTATCAGAAAGAAGGCGGTTACCGGCAATTTATACCTTGCGGTCTCAATACCGGAGAATCTTTTATCGATCAGTTTGTTATATAGCAGTCCGAATAAAACTGTTAATAAAATAACAGTAAGACAGAAGATAACAATCTGGCCTGTCGTGACTGAGGCTGCAGCTTCCTCAGGCGTAGCAAGGTAAAGGAGTGGCGTGTGATCCATCCGGAAACCCCAGTATGAATATAATTCAGCATCTCCGGCTAAAATAGTTGAAGAGATAAGCAGTATTATCCATGTATATACCCAGACAAAATGGCGGAACCACTCTCCTTTCAGCCAGATCGCCGGGAGCATGACCAGTATCGGAATAGCAAGGATATAAGCAGTTGCCGATATGTCAAGCCTGATACCGTGGGTGAAAGTGCCGGCCAGGATTTGAAATCCCAGTCCCGCAGCCTCCTTGCTGTGAACAGTCAGGAAATAGAGCCTGGCAAAAAAGAAAAAGGCCAGCCAGAAGACCGAATATGCCAGTAGCGCTATAAGTTTCCTTTTCATTTCCCTGTAACTGATTTTAGGCCTGTTTCCCTCTTGTTTAAAAAGAACAGGACAAGCGAACCTGTGATAATGATCATCCCGCTAATTGTAAGCCATTCAGGACTTTCACCCGGAACCAGCAACCAGCTTAAGATCGCTCCCACTACCGGAATTATGAATTTCCATAGGTTCAGTTCTGACACTTTTACACTTGGACGCTGAAGAAGCTTGAACCACAGTGAAAATGCGAATGCCGACATAAAGCTCAGCCAGACAAGGTCAAGCCAGTAAACTGGTGGTCTGTGAAACTGTACGGGTCCTTCTATGGGAAGCGAAACCAGGTACAGGATCAATCCTCCGACTCCGAGGGAAAAAGAACTAAGTACAAGCGGATTCATCCCCCTGCTCTTAAATGAAACTATAACGTTGCTGGTAGCAGTGGCTATGTTTGCACCCAGGATCAGTATCACACCGAGGAATTCGACAGCTGTTCCCAGCCTTAATGCCTGCCTCCCCGCACTAATAAGTATTACCCCCGAAATCCCGAAAATTATTGTTATGATCTTATTTCGTGTGAGCTTTTCCTCCTCGTGCATCAATGCTGCCACAACGGCAGTTACAAGTGGCTGGGATCCGACAATAACAGCTCCCAGGGCTCCGGGTACCAGATCCATTCCTATATAGAACAGAGTATAGTTAATAAGTGTCTGCAGAACCATTACCGATAGAACCACCTTCCTGTTATCCCTTATCATTTTTATATAGGCTGACGGTTTTATTGTAAAAGGAAGGATCATCAACCCGGATATAATAAATCTTATACCGGCAAAATGAAGCGGAGTGTCATATTGTAGTCCGAGTTTAATTCCGGCGTAGGCTGTGGACCAAAGCAGACAAGCAATGATCGCCCAGAAAACTGTATTACCCTTACTGTACACTTGAAATTATCAGGCCTCAAATATCAGAAAAAAATCATTTCGGTAGCATGTTCCAAAGAATTTGAATTCGTGAAAGCCGGTTGATGAAATTAAATTAATAGATTTGTCTGATTTCAGATCCATAAGTATGACTGTCGCTGAATACCTTGCAGATCAATTATATAAAGCCGGTGTCAGGTATGTATTCGGGGTTCCGGGAGGTCCATCAATTCCTTATATTGAATGTCTCAGGTCGGCAGGTATCGAATTCATCCTCTCCTCGAACGAATCAGCGGCAGGAATTATGGCCGCAGTAACGGCAAGATTGACCGGTGTTCCAGGCGTCTGCCATTCAACATTTGGCCCGGGCGCCGTCAACCTTGCTTCAGGAGCGGGTGGAGCATTTCTCGACCGCGTACCCTTAATAATCCTGACAAGCGAGCTGGATGACAAAATGATCGGACGGACCACCCAGATGAACATTAATCATCAGAAGCTTTACGAGCCGCTAACTAAAGCTACATTCCGGCTCACGCCGGAAAATATAGCTTCCGTAATTGATCGCACTTTCAGGATATGCAGCGATGAATATCCCGGACCAGTCCATATCGGACTCCCATCGGATATTGCAAATGCAGGGGCCGGACCTTCCGGTGAAATTATTCCTGCTGATTTCAACACTATCAATTCCGGAAATGCTGATCAGATAATTTCGCTTCTCGAGAAATCCAAAAGACCTTTGATAGCAGCAGGACTCACTTCAGCACGGTATGCACTTGGAAGCAGGCTAGCCGAATTCCTTGAAAAAAACAGGATCCCGGTTGTGCTGACACCAATGGCAAAGGGGCTTCTTCACGAAGATCATCCATGCTATGCAGGTGTATTGTTCCATGCACTAAGCGATTATCTTGAAGATATTTTCGGGCAGACTGACCTCGTAATTGGTCTGGGCTATGACGCTGTTGAATATAACTACGAGTCATGGATGCCTGATGTACCCCTGGTGGAGTTTAACACCGCAGTTACGGATATGCCTGCTTTTAAAAGTGTTACGAAGTATACAGGAAATCCCGATGAGTGGTTCAGCATATTGAACAGAATGGGAAAAAGTTCCATTATTTTCAACAGGACACTTGTTCAGTCGGTACGTAATGAAACAATTGCAGTCTTTAATGGTTTTACTGACCATTTCGGTCCGGTTACTGCCTTTAAAGTCCTTCAGGAAGAACTTCCGGAAAATGTCTTGCTGACTGTCGATGTTGGGTCCCACCTGCATCTTGCAGGTCAGTACTGGAAGACTTTCGGAAAACAGAACATTTTAATGACAAACGGATGGTCGGGGATGGGATTCGGATTGCCGGCTGCACTTGCAGCTAAACTGATCTCTCCGGGGTCAACTGTGGTTTGTGTAACGGGCGACGGTGGTTTTCTTATGATGGCCGGTGAAATTCTTACGGCCCGCAGGTATAATCTCAGAGTAATAACTGTCGTACTTTCAGATGGGGAACTGAATCTTATAAAGTTAAAGCAATCGTGGCAAAACCTGCCGGCTAATGGAACCACTCTTTACTCCGGCGATCTGTTTGATGCCGGGATTTTTCTTGGAGTCAGAGTGTTGTCAGCTGATTCAGAGGAAAGCATGAGAAGCGCAATCAATGAAGCTATTCTGCTTAACGAACCTGTGATAATCAATGCCAGAATTGATCCTGAAGATTATAAGTGGCTTGTGGTCAGAAAGCAGAGTTAAGCCTTCTTTGCCTTTTTGGCGATAACCTCTTTTACTTCCTTTTTATCTTTAGCCGGTTTTTCGGCTTTAGGTTCCTTTTTATCTTTTACTTCTTTTGCCTTTACGGCTGGTTTGGCTTCCTTAGGCTCTTTTGCCGGTTTGGCTTCGACAACTTCCTTTGCAGGTTTTACAGGTTTGACCTCCCTGACTTCCTTAGGAACCTTAACCTCTTTTATATCTGCAACTTCAGCAACTACCTTGACTTCAGGGGCCTCTTTTTTCTCCTTAAGTGGTTTTTTCTCTTTTATCTCTTTTCCTTTCGCAGGAATGACATTCTTAATTTCGGGTTTGTCAGTTTTTTTTCTGCGGCGCCTTACACCATAAGTACCAAGAATTATTTTGCCTCTTCTGGTTTTTTTATCACCTTTTCCCATATTATTACTAATTATTTTATGACACTTTTTATGAATCGGGCAAAGTTAATAATAATTTTAAGCTTTCATACCGCCAACGGATTGTCGGACCAGAAAATAAGGGTAAGGGAAAAATATAAACTGATTAAAGGATGAGAAGAAAAGAAAGGGAAATAACAACAATTGATGAGATCGAGGAAATAATCGGACGTTGTGATGTATGCAGGATTGCTATGACTGATGAAAAAACCCCTTATATTGTCACAATGAATTTCGGATATTCCGGAGGAGTCCATAAAAAACTCTTTTTCCATTCCGCTACCAAGGGCAGGAAGATTGATATTATAAGAAAGAATAACCATGTATGCTTTGAGATGGACACGGATCATAATCTTATCAGAGGCAGAGAAGCATGTGATTTCAATATGAAATACAGCAGTGTCGTTGGATGGGGTGATGTCTTTATTATCAGTGATGATGAAGAAAGGAGGGAAGGATTGAATTCTATTATGAAGCATTATACGAACTGTTCAGGATTCACCTATAAGCAGGATGCATTTAACAAAACCACGATACTGAAGCTGGAAATAAAAACCATGACAGGAAAGAAAATCTGACAGACAAATCCAGTCGGTTATCCCTGACGGTAATTTTTGAATATCTGCCTGGTCAACCGCAAAATAATACCCTCGGGAAGAAATAAGCCAATACCAAAAAAAAGTTTGGATAATTTGCCGGGTAAGATTACATTTTTCCCCTTAAACATACCTGCTATGATTTCAGAAGCGACCTCATCGGGATTGAGTGCGGACTTCTGCGAAATCCAGCCGTTTCTTTCAATTCTTCCCATTGTGTTTTTATTTGTCCTTACAGCTGATGGAACGGCAACGCATGTTTTAACGGATGATCCCTTGAATTCTGACTCCAGAGCTCTTGTAAAATAGTAAACGTATGATTTTGTGGCAAGGTAGATACTTTTATAAGCGGTCGGAGTATATGCTCCAAAACTACTGATATTCAGAATATATGACGGGACATGTGTTTTAAGTTCAGAAGTGAAGAATACCGTAAGCATGGTCATGGCCCTAACATTCAACAGGATCATATGATCGATCTGATTTCTTGTATAGCCTTCGACCGGACCTTCATATCCGATCCCTGCATTATTAACCAGAATATTTACCTTAAGTCTTTTATTTTGCACAAACTCAAAAAGGTTTTCAGGTCCCTTTTCCGAGGTCAGATCACATTCGAACGGGAAAGCCCGGATCTTGCCTGATGATTCAATTTCATGGCATAAATCAGGCAAACCCTGCCCCTGTAATGAACTTAAGATCAGATTATATCCCCGTGCACCCAGTTCTTTTGCTATAGAACGGCCGATACCGAGGCTGGCCCCTGTCACAACAGCAAATTCATTATTTTCCTGTTTCATCCTTTTTTGTTTTTAACCATTGTATTGTTCTGGATACTCCTTCAGAAAGAGGGGTTATTTTGTAGCCAAGTTCCCTGAAAGCCTTGTCGCTTGACATAATCCAGTTGCTCAGGTATTTATCGAGCCAGTCAATGGTTATAGCCGGAGGCGACCCGCTGATTTTCGTCATGAATATGAACCCTTTTATGATCCTCTTCATCAATCCTGCCGGAAGATTAAACAGAATCCTTTTCTTCCCCGCCGACTCCCCGATAATGTCAAACAGGTCACTGAATGACTTGTTTTCACCCCCAAGAATATACCGTTCCCCGCTCCTTCCGAACCGGGCTGCCAGAATATGACCTTCAACAACATCATCGATAAATACATAGTTCCCTATCGATTTCCCGTTGCCCGGGATTATTCTCCACAAACCTGTGATATATAGCCTGATTATTTTAGTCAGTGAATTGCTTTCTGTGAGCTTTCCAGGTCCATACACCCTTGTTGGATTGACAGTTATGACAGCCAGCCCTTTTTTACTGTAATCGAAAGCAATCTTTTCTGCTTCTGCCTTGGTTTTTTCATAAAGTGTATGAAGCGTGGGATCCCGGTTTGTAGATTCATCAACAGGATTTCCGTCATGAGAATAGCTCATTGTGCCACCTGTAGAGGTAAAAACAACCTTTTTTACGTGTCTTTCAATGGCTGCATCGAAAACGTTTACTGTTCCGTCAATATTGATCCCTGTTACAATTTCCGGATCCTTAAAAGATGGTTTTGCCCATGCTGCCATATGGAAGACCCAATCACAATCCTTCATTCCTTCGAGAAGGGCTGATTTATTGGACAGGTCACCTTTTATAATATTGACCTTTGAATTTCCGGTGAAGGGTACGGCTGAAGGATTGCGGACAAGAAGTGTTATTTCATGATTTTCGGAAATTAGCTTTTCTGTTAATCTTGATCCAATGAATCCTGTGCCTCCTGTAATAAATACTCTCATTTATCTGTATCGCTAAGATGTAGACGAACTTCCGTATTATGATATAGGGAAAATAAATCGGTAAGAACTGCAATAAATGAATGGATCAGAAAGGCTGGTATAAATGATCCTGTTAAATGGCTTAAAAGACATAGAACAGTACCGACCGGAATTGTACCAAGTGCGATAAGTTTTCCCTGAGGAAGATGGACGATCGAATAAAGCAAAAGATTAATAATCAAAGCCGGCCAGAACCCGAAAGCTTCGCTGCACAGGAACCAGAGAACCCCCCTGAATAGAAACTCATATCCGAGAATATATAGAAGCCAGGCAGAAACGGAAAGAATTACATGACGGGGAAACCAATCCTTTAGCTTTAGTTCCGGAGACATTTGCTGTACCTTGATGCTTTGAGACATCTTAAAGGATGCAATTGCTGTTATGAACATCAGGATAATAAGCATGTACCAGATATGGATAGTGCGTCCGACCACCAGTCCGATCCCTGAAAGCGGCACACTTAAAATCAGGACAAATACCAGAAAGGGGAGCACTCCTGTGAAAAGGATGCCCGTCAACTTATATGAAACGAACTCAATGGCTCCCGCTGACCATAAAGGGAACAAAGGTAGAATGAAGTATTTCAGAAGCAATCTGCGTTTAGCCGTGAAATAATATAGCCAAAAAAACAGAAGAACCGAGAAAATGGCAAGAGAGGCCAGAAACTCAGTTTTTAAAATTATTTCCGTCATAAGAAATATGCGTATTCCAGGAATCTGTAAATCCCAGAGCACCAAAGTATAAAAAACACAACGATTTGCAAGGGCTCTCCTTAAAAAAGGGTAACTTGCGGCAGGTTTAACAAATCAGTAATATGGAAACGCTTAACGACCTGAGGCTGGCTGTATTAATCGATGCCGACAATATCCCGTACAGTAATGTCAAAGGGATGATTGAAGAGATAGCAAAATACGGGACTCCCACTTTCAAGAGGATCTATGGCGACTGGACCATGCCTACGGTAGCCGGATGGAAATCAGTACTCCTTGAAAATGCTATCACTCCGATCCAGCAATACAGTTATACTAAAGGTAAAAACTCAACCGATTCGGCAATGATCATTGATGCCATGGATATTCTGTATTCAGGCAAGGTTGACGGATTTTGCCTGGTCTCGAGCGACAGCGATTTTACAAGGCTGGCAACCAGGTTGAGGGAAGCCGGGATGAAAGTAATAGGAATCGGCGAGCGTAAAACTCCTTCTCCGTTTATAGTTGCCTGCGATAAATTCATTTACCTTGAGATAATAAATACATCAACAGCAGCGCCCTATTCTGTTGTTGCCAGGAAAAAGACCGGAAAACCTTCCCGCAGCAAACCCCGAAGTGATGACAATGATCAGCAGAGCCAGATACGCAAGGCAAAACTTCTTATTGCATCATCTATCACGGATCTTGCGGATGAAAACGGCTGGGCTTACCTCGGGGATGTAGGTAACCTCATACTAAAGAAGCAGCCTGATTTTGATCCCAGGAACTATGGCTTTACAAAACTTACCCCTCTCATCAGATCACTTGATTTTGAGATTGATGAAAGGGAATCGGGCCAGAACAACATAAAGCATATATATATCCGGAACAAGAAGTAGAGAGAATCCTCACGGACTTCCCGGAATTATCCTTGCGTTAATATCATTTAAATCAAAAGTCCCTAAGGTGAACATTTCACCCCTGGTTTTGTTTATTGTGATAAATGCTTTGAGGAATGCTTGTCAAGGTCGTGATTTGAGTAAGGTGAGACAGTGTTTTGACGAAAAAGCAATTAATTCAGGCTTTATGCAAATTTTTATTTTCAATTATCAAAAATAAATGTGACCTTTGTTACTGTTTTATTTACTTAATTATTGAATCATGAACATTTACGTAGGAAGTCTTCATTTTAAAATGAGTGAAGCAGAATTAAAAGAAATCTTTGAAGAGTATGGCGAAGTAACATCCGCAAAAATCATTATTGACAAGTACTCTGGGAAAAGTAAAGGATTTGGTTTCGTTGAGATGCCAAACGAAGCTGAAGCTAAGAAGGCCATTGAGGAACTTAATGGTGCTGAAGTTCAGGGCAGAAAAATTATTGTTAACGAATCTATTGAACGGACCGACAGAAGAAGAGATTTTCGAGGCGGTGATAATGACCGCAGAGGAGGCGGCGGTAACAGAAGGGATAATTACAGATAGGAATCAAAAAGCTCAAAGCTATGAAAGGTACTGTTAAATGGTATGACAGGGTTAAAGGTTTCGGGTTTCTTCAAACTGAGGATCAAAAGGATATTTTTATCCACCGCTCAGGTCTTGATGTTCCCCAAACCGAACTTGAGACAGGTCAGGCGGTTGAGTTTGAGATTGAAATGAGAGAAAAAGGGCCTGTTGCTATCAAGGTAAGAAGAGTAGATTAATTTTTGCTCAGATGGATATTAAAAGAGGCTGGACGATCGTTCAGCCTCTTTTTTGTTTTACCTGCAACCCCCTACACAAGCTTCCAGGGAGTTCTGTATTCATAATGGAGAAGCTTTGTTGCCTCGCCGTCGGCATCGTCGACAAAGGTTTCCGTATCAGGATCCCACCTTATTGTTCTCTTCAGGTCACAGGCAATATTGCCCAGTGTGCATACAGTGCAGCTGCTGTGACCTATCTCCACAGGAACGACAGGATCTTTCCGGGATCTTACCGACTCAATAAAGTTTGCCTGATGTGGTATCCTTGTTTCATAAGGGCCCTCCTCCGCTGAAGCAGCCGAGGCAGGAAGATTAAATTTCGGATCAGAAGTATTCACATAGCCGCGTGCAACTTCGATCCACCCGTTCTCTCCCCAGAATTTAACTCCCTTGGTCAGCTTCTCATCGAAAGGCTCTGAAGTCATTACAACACCATTTGCATATTTCCAGGAAATAAACTCTGTGCCATCACCTATAGGGGATATTTCAACAGGTCCGCTTTTATCCATTCCCAGGCCCCACTGGGCAACATCAAACATATGAGCACCCCAGTCGGTTGTAAAACCTCCACCCATTTCTTTATACCAGCGCCATGCACCCCAAATTTCCTCATTCTTTTCAGGATCGAGCGAAATAAGGGGATCAAGCTGATTATTATAATGAATTGTGGCAGGAAGTGGTCCGAGCCAGAGATCCCAGTTTAAATCAGCCGGTATCGGTTCTTCGGGAAGGTTATAAGGTGTCGGGGGTGCTCCGAC
>DAIUKI010000003.1:0-25781 GCA_036848255.1 Bacteroidales bacterium
ATCCTCAACATATACGATTACGCCTTCAGCTTCCTGGAAATTGCGAATGTGCCTGAAAATCATAATAAAGAGACTATCTCGAACATCTTGAAGCACCCATATTCAGATATTTTGTGATATTTCCAAATTAATATAACAGAATTTATTCTGGATTTATAGTTTTAAAAACCCCCTTTCTTATCCCGCAAGGCGGGAGGATAAACCAGCTCCTTCCCCCTTGGGGGAAGGCTGGGAAGGGGGTATGCAGAGTAATCTTGTACTTAATATTCTTAAAATTCGATAATTCATGAAACTTCTTCTTATCAGTAACTCCACAAATCCGGGAGAACAATATCTGGATTATCCGAAGCACAGGATAAAGGAATTTCTTGGGGACAAGCATGTCAAGGCTCTTTTTATTCCCTATGCAGCGGTGACATTCACCTACGATGATTATGAACTGAAGGTCCGTGACAGGTTCAGGGAGATCGGACATGATGTGATTTCAATCCACCACTATACCGATCCTGTCAGCGCGGTGCAAAAAGCATCGGCGATAGTTGTCGGTGGCGGCAACACCTGGATGCTTTTAAAGCTTCTCCGGGATAATAAACTGATTGAACCAGTAAGGAAGAAGGTTCTTGCCGGCACACCTTACATTGGCTGGAGCGCAGGGTCGAATGTTGCATGTCCGACGCTACGGACTACGAATGATATGCCTGTCGTCCAACCCTCATCGTTCAGGGCATTCAACCTTATCCCCTTCCAGATAAATCCTCATTTCCTCGATGCAAATCCCGAGGGTCATGCCGGAGAAACAAGGGAACAGCGCATCGAAGAGTTCATTGAGGTCAATCCCGATCTCTGGGTTGCAGGTCTCAGGGAAGGTACTATGTTCATCATTGAAGGGGCAGATATCAGGCTTTCGGGTCCGCGAAAGGCAAGGATCTTCAGAAAGGATCATGAGCCGCTGGAGCTCGGAGAGGGTGATGATTTCAGCTTCCTTTTCAAATAAAAATATTTTATGATCCAAATAATATAACTTTGCTTCCCGTTAACTAACCCGTGGGAAGGATATTTACTTCATGTAAATGAAACTGGCGGCAAAGATCCTGAAAATAGCATCAATACTTTTGGGTTTGGTATTGATCATACTCTTTACCCTTTCGCTTATTATGCAGAACAAGGTTGCAGGGGTGCTTCTTAAAACCCTGAACAACAACTTTTCGACTAAAATAGAAACCGGATCATACAGGCTTTCTCTCATTAAGAAATTCCCAAAAGCCTCTGTGGAACTGAAAAATGTCATTGTGTTCTCTTCACCAGCTTTTGATCGCGGTGCTTTCGGTGGAATCAATACCGATACCCTGCTCACGGCTAAATCGGCTTCAATCGATTTCAGGACCATCGACATGATAAGGGGGGCTTATACTTTTACTAAGATAGCAGTCAGATCAGGATCCCTGACACTTTATACCGACAGTTCCGGCAAGTACAATTATGATATCTCAGCAAATAAGGATGAGAATTCCGGTGACGACAATGTAAAGCTTAATCTAAACAGGATCAATCTATTGGATGTTGACTTTCTCTACAACGACAGGAGAGTTGACCTTAATTTAGCGGGGATCTTTAAGGACGGACGGTTCAGGAGCAGGATAAGAGGAACCAATATTGACTTTGAAGGAAATTCAAAAGTGATCTTTAAGCTGTTTCAGCTTGGCTCATTTTCAATTCGGCAGACTATTCCAGCGGACCTGGAAATCGGACTTAATCAGAATGACAAAGGGACTTTTTTCAGGAAGAGCACAATGAGGATAGAAAACTGGGATTTTGTGCTTAACGGATTTGTTGCTGCAGATAATTATATTGACCTGACGGTCAATTCAGATAATATCGATATCTCAAAAATCCCATTTCTCCTTCCTGAAAAATACAGCAAGGCAGCCTCAGCATATCATCCTGAGGGAAATCTCAGGTTCAGCTGGATAACCAAAGGCAAATCAACCAGTGCGAAGGATCCTCATTACGAGATAACATTTTCTCTCAAGGATGCCCATATCGACAACAGGAAATCGGACCTGAAAGTTGAAAGGTTTTCATTTGACGGCGCTTATACGAACGGACCCGGAAACGGGCCGCGGACAAGCTCATTCAAAATAAGTAATTTCACTGCAAGGCTAGGTTCATCTGACTACAGGGGATCATTTTCGGTTTCGGATTTTATAAATCCGATGACTGAACTGATATTCAGTGGAAGATTGCTTCCTGACGAGCTCCGCGAATTCCTTAATCTTAAAAATGTGGCAAGAGCCGGAGGATCGATCGATCTCGATCTTAAGTATTCTGGCCGGCCGGGAAAAAAGGATTCATACAGTTTTTCTGATGTTTTAAATATGGATTCGCAGTCGAAGGTAATCTTCAATTCAGTCAGAATACAGTTTAAAAACAGACCTCTTGACATAAAGGATGCTACAGGAAGGTTTCTTATCGGCGAAAGCACCACTACCGACAATTTCAGGCTTTTACTCAACAACCAGAGCATATTGTTCTCCGGGAAATTTAAGAATTTTCCGGGCTGGCTCACAGGCAATCCCGTGGATCTGACCGGTTCTGCAACAGTTACAGCCTCATCATTCCGTCCTGAGCTTTTCATGGATGATTCAAAGGAGAAACAAGATAAGGGTGCCACGGTAACTGCTCCGGTTACTTTTCCTGATGATGTAAGAATTGACCTGAATTTCCGGGTCGATACTTTGTCATATAAGACCTTTGATGCCAGGAATATTGCAGGAACGCTCAGCATCAGTCCTGGAATGCTGAATTTCAGGACATTCAGCATGAACTCCCAGGAGGGCCGTGTATCAGGTAACGGACTGGTGGTGCAGAACCGCGACAAATCCTTTTTAAGCAGGGGAAGTTTTGCGGTTACGGGAGTTGATGTGAACAAGTCATTCGTTACGTTTCATAATTTCGGCCAGGATTTCCTGAAAGCTGAAAATCTGGCGGGATCCCTGTCCGGAAATATCACACTTATCTTACCTGTCGATTCCCTGTTGAATCCCGATATAAGTTTAATTACAGCCGAAGGGAAATATGTAATAACCGACGGGGCGCTTATCAACTTCGAACCGGTAAAGGCATTATCTTCATTCATTGAGCTTTCAGAACTTGAAAATATCAGATTTGACAAGCTTGCGAATGATTTCTTTATAAGGGACAATGTTTTTTATCTGCCCCAGATGGAGATAAAATCATCAGCTGCCGATCTAACTGTTAACGGGGAGCACAGCTTTGACAATGATTACCAGTACCATGTCAAAATGCTCCTTTCCGAGATCCTCAGCAACAAGGCGAGAAAAACCAGAGCCCTTTCGGATGATTTCGGTGAGGTGCAGGATGACGGACTTGGAAGAATATCGGTATTCCTTAAGGTAGACGGCACGGGAGAAGATGTTAAAGTCAGCTACGACGTTAGAGCTGCCGGAACCCAGATCAGGGAGAATCTTAAAAAAGAAAAAGAGACTCTTAAAACAATATTTAATGAGGAGTATGGGTTGTATAAGAGTGATACAGGGCCGGAGAAAAAACAGGCTTCCCGCCGAAGATTCAGGATAAGCTGGGAAGGATCAGATTCAACTGCCATGGAAACAGAACCTCCGGTTCAAAGAAAAGAGAATTTTTTAGACAGGCTTTTTAAAAAGAAACAGTAGATTTTCACCTTATACAGATAAACCTTTGAATATATTTCGTAACAGAAACAACTGGCAGATCTTCTTGTTCTTGTTTGCCATTCTTATCGGTATAGGCTCTCTCATTTACACCCAGTTCCTCGTGCGGAGCCTTAAAGCCGAGGAACGTAAGAAAGTTGAAATGTGGGCCGAAGCTACAAGGCTCATCAACAGCGCCGATTCAACCCAGAATCTCGATTTTCTTCTTTCAATAATTGAAAATAACAATACAGTGCCTGTGGTCCTTACTGACGGTTCCGATAATATTATAGCCACAAGGAATATTGAACAGGTTAAAATTGAAGATTCAGGGCTGAGTGGAGTAAGGCTCGAAAAGATGAAAAGCGACAACGAACCCATAATAATTAATCTTGGAAACGGATCGACGAACCGCATTTACTATAAGGACAGTATCATACTTAGCCAGCTTATCTATTACCCGTTTATCCAGCTCGGATTCATTATTCTTTTCATTCTTGTATCGTATCTTGCCCTAAGCTCATCGAGAAAGGCCGAGCAAAACCGTGTATGGGTCGGGATGTCGAAGGAGACAGCCCACCAGCTTGGAACACCAACCACATCAATGTCGGGATGGATTGAGATACTTCAAAATACCTATCCCGAAAATCCGGTTATGAAAGAGCTTGCACTTGATGTAAAAAGGCTTGAAAAAGTTACGGAAAGGTTCTCAAGGATCGGATCGAAACCATCACTTACGCAGGAAAATATTACAAGCCTTATTCAGAATTCGGTTAATTATCTCAAAACAAGATCTTCGTCAAAAGTCCTGTTCGTTCTTCCATTTTCTGCAGATGAGGAAATAAACATTCCGGTTAATCCCCCTCTTTTTGAATGGGTGATCGAAAACGTATGCAAGAATGCAATCGATGCAATGGAGGGAGACGGCGAAATTACCATAAGGGTGGAAGAGGCTGAAAAACATGCAATAATTGATATCTCCGACACAGGAAAGGGTATGCCCAAATCAGCCTGGAAGAAAGTATTCAATCCCGGATTCACTACCAAAAAAAGAGGCTGGGGTCTTGGCCTTTCACTTGCAAAAAGAATTATTGAGGAATATCACCACGGGAGGATATTTGTCAAAACCTCCGAGATTGGCAGGGGCACCTGCATCAGGATCATGATGAAAACCGGCATAGACTGATCCCCTCCCTGCAACAATTAACTACGCCGCGGATGAACCGGAATGATATTGAAATAATGGCGCCTGCAGGATCGTATGAGTCATTGATGGCTGCGATCCAGGGTGGCGCCGATTCGGTTTATTTCGGAGCGGAGGATCTTAACATGAGGGCAGCCTCATCGATCAACTTCACCATTGATGATCTCAGGAATATCGCCGGCATCTGCAACGAAAACACTATTAAAAGCTATCTTACCGTAAATGTTGTCGTTTTTGACAATGAAATTGACCAGATGCACCGGATAATCGATGCGGCCATCCACAGCGGGATTTCAGCAATAATAGCTTCGGACCTTTCAGTGATCGAATATGCATTCCGATCGGGAATTGAGGTCCATCTTTCGACCCAGCTTAATATTACAAATATTGACGCCCTCAGGTTCTATTCCCGGTGGGCCGACGTTGCCGTGCTTGCACGGGAACTGAATCTTGATCAGGTAAAGAACATTTGCACCAGGATCAATGAACAGAATATCAGAGGTCCGCGGGGTGATCTTGTAAAGGTCGAAATGTTCGTCCATGGAGCCCTCTGTATGGCAACATCGGGTAAATGTTACCTGAGCCTTCATGAAAACAATATGTCGGCGAACAGGGGCAAGTGCTGGCAGACATGCCGGAAAGCTTACCTGGTCACCGAAAAGGAGACCGGATACCAGCTTGAGATCGATAACGAATATATAATGTCGCCAAAGGATCTCTGCACAATAGGATTTGTCGACAGGCTCATCGATGCCGGAGTAAGGGTTTTCAAGATCGAGGGAAGGGCAAGGTCACCCGAATATGTGAAAACTGTTACATCCTGTTATGATGAAGCTGTAAAGTCGGTTGCTGACGGCTCATATGGTGATGATAAAATCAATGCATGGCGGGGCAGACTGGCTTCGGTCTTCAACCGGGGTTTCTGGGACGGGTACTACCTGGGTCAGAAGATTGGTGAATGGAACAAGCGGTATGGTTCATCAGCCACAAAAAGAAAAGTATACATCGGTAAGGTAACCAATTATTTTGCAAAGCTTAAGGTCGCTGAGATCAGGCTCGAAAACGGAGACCTGGGGAAAGGGGATAACCTGCTTATTACCGGTCCGACGACAGGAGTTATAGAATATACGGCCGGGGAGATCCGTGTTGATCTCAGCGAGACTGAAAAAGCATTGAAGGGAGAATCTTGTTCAATTAAGGTTCCGGATGTGCTCAGACGTTCAGATAAGGTCTACAAATGGGTTGATGCCTGACTCATTTTCCTATATTTTCAGCTGCCTCAAGGACCAGGCGGGCATTTGTTCCGATATCGTCAGTATTAGTGTTAATATAGAAAATATCCTTTTCCTGTTTTCTTCCAAGTCCGAATAAATAGGCTTTGTCGTAATAATGAAGCGTAATTTCTATCGCTTTCGAAAAATCACCATTCCTGACAGCCTCAATTGCTTCTTTTGTCCTGTCTCCTCCGAGACGCCTGCTTATCTTCATAATCATGATTACAAGTTCATCGGGGGAGTAGACTGAATATTCCTCAATCAGGCGCGGAAGACGTGTTTTAATGTCCATCATTAGGATTATCGCCGGGTTCCTTTGCATATTCAGAAAGAATTCCTCGGGCATGAATACGGTTCCAATGTTCCTGCTCTCGTCCTCGAGCCAGACCGGCATGCCGGGATCCGTTACCTTCAATCTGTCAAACAAAAGGTTGGTAAAATGTTCGGAAGAGGGTTGGGGAAGCTGCCCCAGGGAACCGAAAGCAGAACCCTTGTGATTTGCAAGTCCTTCAAGATCGATAACCTGGCGCCCTTTCTCCTGCAGGTATCCCAGAATATGCGTTTTACCGCTGCCGGTAAGTCCTCCCAGTATTATCATGTTCCTGTTTACCGAAAGGTATTCTAGAATATGGTGTCTGTACGATTTGTATCCCCCCTCAAGGATATCTGTTTCAATGCCGCCCAGTGAAAAGAGCCAGGCCATAGCTTCAGATCTCATCCCCCCCCTCCAGCAGTGGACAAGAAGCCTGCCACCGGCTGATATTCTCAATGCCTCCTCAAGCTTTGAATGCATTGAGGGACCCGTCAGCTTCAAACCCTCAAGAATAGCAGGGATGCGTCCTTCCTTTTTGTACCTTATTCCAACAGCTTCTCTTTCCTTATCATCAAACAAAGGTATGTTATGAGCTCCGGGGATATGTCCGGTTTTGAATTCCGAAGGGGACCGCACATCAATGACAGGAGTGTGCCGGGCTGCTTCAAGAAATGCGTGTACAGTCATTTAGAATGTCCGTGAAAATAACTGGGCAAACTTAAGCAAGTAATCCTAATATCTGATGAAATGAGCGGAGAAGAATTTTTTAAGATCATCGATCCTCACAGGTTTGGGAATGAATTCCTTTATTCCGCTCAGCTCTGCTTTTCTTTTTGCATCTGGCATATTATCGGCAGTAAATGCGACAATAAGGATTTTATTATCATATTCGAGAATCTTCCGTGCTGATTCAAAACCATCCATTCCCGGCATGATAAGGTCCATGAAAATGACATCATACCTGCGGGTTTTTGCCTGTATGAGTCCATTAAAGCCATCATCGGCAAAATCGAAGGAATAGCCCAGGCTCTTCAGCATTGTCCCGATCACCTTCTGGTTCATCTTATTGTCTTCCACCACCAGGATCCTGAGCTCCCTGTCTGTTCTTTCCCCTTTGCCTGAAGGTGCAAATTCTCCGATCAAGGGGAAGCTGGTTTTTAAAGTATCATAGAGATCTTTTATGTCATAGGGCTTTACGATATAATGATCGATCCCTTTTGTGATTGATTTCACCAGGTTCCCTTTCATATCGTTTGAGCTTATAATTGCAATAACGAACTGACCATAAAGCTTGTTTTCCCACATCTCCCTTGCAACGTCAAATCCGTTGAATTCAACATCATCAACTATTACAACAAGAATATATTTGTTTCCGGGGTGATCCAGGCTTGCCCTCATCTGGTTCACGGTCGATTTCTGGTATGTTGTGATTGTAAGCGGAAGCCCCAGCTTGTGAAGTGAGCCAAGTATATCCTCATCGCGCGCCTGGGTCCCGGTTATCACAAGCGTTTTAACCTGTTCGAACGAAGTGATATTTTCAAAATGAAGATTCTTTTCAGGTCTCTCATTCGACCAGAGGGTTATCTCAAAACTGATTTTCGTACCCCGATCGCCATCAAGTCCCGAGGGGCTTTCAGCCGAGAATTCACCTCCCATAAGATCAATAAGCTGCCTGGCCAGAATGGTTCCAAAACCTGATTCATCTTCTTCCTGATGGATTTTTGATTCTATGTTTACATATTCCCCAAAAATCTTTTTGAGTGTGGCACCGTCAAAGCTTTTTCCGGTATCTTTCAGGTCAAAGCCAAGCCTCATTAATCCGTCGTTGATGCTTACCAGCCTGCAATTGAGGTTTATTTTTCCCTTTAAGGTATTTTCGGTTGAATGTCTGAGAAAATTTGTCAGTATCTGCCTCAGTCTGAATGGATCGCCAATAACTTTGTCAGGAACATCATCATCCACGACACAACTTATGGCAACCTGCGATTCAGAAATACCGGTTCTGGCAAGATCGTGGCAATATTTGATTTCTTCCCTCAGGCTGAATGGAATCTCATCAAGGATCATCTTCCCTGATTCGATCTTCGTAAAATCAAGAATATCGTTGATTATTTTCATTAACTCTTCGGTAGAGCGCCGGAGTAATCCAACAACATTCCCGGCTTCCCCTGTCAGATCCTGTTTTTGAAGGACATCCGTCATTCCGATGATCCCGTTAAGGGGAGTCCTTATCTCATAGCTCATCCTGGCAAGGAACTCCGATTTAGCCGAGCTGGCTTTTGTCTCCTGTTTTCTTGCCGATTCAAGCATGGTAACGTCGACAAGCATATCCATCGTGGCATCTTCGCCCCTGAATTTCACCGGGATACTGTTCCTGAATAAAACCATTTCACCGGTCTCCCTTTTAAGGATCACAAACTGTTCAGGGCTGAATTTTTCTCCAAGGAGTTTTGAAAAATAGTCGTTCTCGCCGGTAACGGTAGCTTCGGGAAGTGTCTGGCCTGTCATCCCTTCTTCTCCCGGAAAGCCATACTGTTCCGCAGCCACCCTGTTTGCTTTTATAATCTCCCGATTGCTCTTACGGATAATAATCCCGACAGGATTTTCCTCTAGCATTTTCAGCAGCATCTTTTCAGATGATTCAAGTCTTTCTATTTCTGCCTTCTGTGATTTAAGCTGTCTCATGAGAAACCAGACCAGTATGGAAATGATAAGCAGTGTTGCCAGTACCAGAGGAATTGAATTCCATATTATGTATTTCCGGAAGTTGTCAGTTGGTGAGGAAAAGATAATTCCGAAATTCTTCTGAAGGAGACGGGTTGAATAGTATGAAGATATTATTTCCTGTGAAAGATCGTCGCTTTCAGCTCTATGTACAAGATTCTCTGAAGTGCCTTTTTCAAGGCCGTCAATGATTTTCCTCATCTCGGAGTACCTCAGCCTTTCACTGCTGTTGGTATAGATTATATCGCCTGAATCACTTACAACCCATTGCCACTGGTACTCCTGGAAACCGAATGTGTTGAATATCTGCTTAAAATATTTCTGATAATCAATGTCGACAACAACATTTCCAACCGGCAAATCACCCTTTAATACAGGAAGGTGATAGACAAAATTCCGTCCTTCACTTATCAGTTGCTCCCGTGACATTATTTCTCCCTGTACATGAAGGACAAATGTCTGTTCGAGCCAGTTTATGCCGGTCTCATCTTTCTTGAGGCTGAATTCGTTCTTGTTGGTATCATAGAATTTGATCCCTGTTATGAGATCCCCATATTTCGTAAAAAACAACTTCATCCTGTCGACTGATCTGGTACGGCTTCCGGGATCGGAGAAAAACCGGGAGATATCATCTGTAAATATTATCTGGTTGAGGTCGCTGGCAAATCCGTTATTGGTGCTGTCGATTGATAATCCGGCAGCCTGAACCTGCCTGTCGAGGAGTGTTACCCTGTATTCTATTTGCTTGTTATACAAACTTTTATAATAAACAATATTCGACGCTATTATTATCATAAAAGCCGATATGACAATAATCAATATCCTCCTCATATTATATAAGTTGTTATCAGACTAAGTAAAGAAGCATATGCTAATTAACTCAAATTCACCTGTATTTAGTATTTTCATCACTTAAAATACTTAAATAGCTCCGGTATCTCAGGGAATCGATTTCTCCCTGTTCTACTGCTTGTCTGACAGCGCATCCCGGTTCGTCAAGATGCAGGCAGTTGTAGAATCTGCAATTTTTTGCTGCTTTGAATATTTCTGGGAAAAAATGGTAGATCTCGTTCCGTTCCATATCCACCACGCCAAAGCCCCTTATCCCAGGCGTATCAATGGCAAATCCGCCGAAAGGCATCGGGTGCATTTCAGGGAATGTTGTGATATGTTTACCCTGCTTGTGGTAATCCGAGATTTCTGCGGTTTTAAGGTGAAGGTCCGGATTGAGAATATTCAGAAGGGTGGTTTTACCCACTCCTGAATTTCCTGATATAAGGCTTGTCCTGTCTTTCATCACACGGGTGATTTCCTCAAGGCCCGATCCGCTGATTAATGAAAGCCTGATACAATTGTACCCTATCCTTGTATAAACAGAAATGAGGTACTCCATCTTTTCAACCTCATCTTCGCCATACAGATCCGTTTTGTTGAAGACTATCCTTGCAGGGATACTGTAGGCCTCAGCAGTTGCCAGGAACCTGTCGATGAATTCAACAGGTGTCTGCGGAAGTATTATTGTAACCATTAACAGAAGCTGGTCGAGATTTGCGGCAATTATCTGTGACTGCTTTGACAGGTTTGAGGCTTTTCTTAGGATATAATTCCTTCTTTCAAGAACCCCGGTGATGATCCCGGATTTACTATCGCTGCCAGGGTCGAATATTACATTATCGCCGACTGCAACCGGGTTGGTGGTCTGAAGTTCCTTTTCCCTCATCCTGCCCCTGAGTACACACTCGATTATGGTCCCGTCAATTGTGAGAACCTTGTATCTGCTTCCGACGGATTTTATTACGGTACCAGTTTTCAATGATGCAGATTATTTATTAAACGTAGTAGGGGCGTAGCATGCTACGCCCCTACTACCACGCCCCTACAATCATGTATTTTGCTCGTTAATTATCTGAAGCCATCAGGAGGAACGGTTTCATTTCGAAGCTATGGTAGAATGGCCTGAGTCGCTCTGTATTATAATGCTCCGAAACCTTGACAACCTTCTTGGAAGATGTAACCACATCGATCGGGACATTATCATATCTGCCGTTTTTCAGCACCACGATCCTTCCATGTACACCCTTAAGAATAAGGTCGAGGGCAAGGTTGCCGTAAGCCATCGGCACAATTGAGTCGAGGGCATCAGGATCCCCGCCGCGTACCATATAGCCGAGCTTCTGGGTAATTGTGTTAATTGTTTTGCCGTGATTGTATTTGCCCGAGAGTTCCTTAAGCTGATCTGACACCAGGTCGCCTATTCCTCCGAGTTTTGCATGGCCATAAGCATCCCTTTCCTGGCCGGAGAAGATCATCTGGCCCCCTTTGAACATCGCTCCCTCTGAAACAAGAACCACCGAATACTTGCTGGGATTATGGTTCCTGTCCTCAACCAGAAGCTGTGCAAGCTGATCGATATCAAATTCGTATTCAGGTATCACGCATCTGTTTGCAGCTCCGGCCATTGTCGGGAGCATTGCAGTAAAACCGGCATATCTTCCGAAAACTTCAAGCACAAGAAGCCTTTCATGCGAACCTGCTGAGGTCCTGAGGCTGTTGGTCATCTGGATCGTCCGGGTAATGCAGGTGCTGAATCCTATGCAATAATCAGTGCCCGGCACGTCATTATCCATAGTTTTCGGGATCGCGACCACATTTACTCCCTTCTTGAACAAATGGACACCATAGCTAAGCGTATCATCGCCGCCTATCGGGATAAGATAATCAACGCCAAGCCATTCGAGATTCCTGATAATTTCCGGGGTCAGGTCATTCATTTCAGCATTGTATGTTCCCTGAAGGTGTTCGGGAATACTCTCTTTAGACATATGGCTCGGTCTTGTCCTTGAGGTGTGCAGAAAGGTACCACCTGTCCGGCCTGCTTTGTTTACAATGTCATCAGTAAGAATCTGGAAGCAATTGCTGTTGTCAGCCTTGATGTCCCTGATCAGTTCCGTTATTCCTGCCCATCCCCTGCGAAGACCTATTACCTTGTATCCTTCCCTGTTGGCACGAATGGTTACTGCCCTGATTGCAGGATTAAGTCCGGGAACATCTCCTCCCCCGGTAAGAATAGCAATCACTCCTTTTGTTTTTTTGACTTCTGCCATAATCTTTTGCTTTTTATTTGAAACCATTTTCCTTAAATTTTAAGACCCCTAAAATATATTATTTTGATGAATTCATGAAAAAGATTATTTGATCATGAATTCCCCGTCTTTCAGAACACCACCCCGTGTTGAATACATACTTGCCTTGCCCTTTAGCTCCTGCCTGTTGTAAAGCCGTATCGTGAAAACCGCTTCGGTTAAGGAACCTCCCTGTGTAAAAGGGATATTTCTTGTGGCAGTTACGGGCCCTGATGATCTGTCTGTATCATCAAACATACCTCTGCCGGACCTTCCCGGCCTGATTTTCTTTTCCTCCACTATCCTGAAGCCCGGTTTACCACTTATCGTTCCGGCTGTATCAAACTCCAGCTCGATCCGGTCTTCCCTGACTATTTTCACAAGATGAGCCTGCCTGAGAGCAGTTGGCAGCTTCCCGTTGTTAACGATGCCGATTTTAAGCTGGTAATCAGCTGAATCGGTCTTAAATGCCTTTATCCTTTTTGTTTCAATTTTTCCCCATTCCAGCTCGGGAAGGTATTTGACCATTTCGATATTGAACAATCCCTCGTTTTTCACCCATGGTTCAAGGTGCTTTGCGGGAGGATTCTGGGAAAAGAATTTCGGGTTGAATCCCCCTATTTCAATATCTCCGTGAACAGGATGGCTGGCGGGTTTCCACTCTATGAATCCGGTACCGTCATTTTCTTCGTCATCCCACCTGATAGCGTCAAGCTGGTCGGTATTTCCGTCTTTATTGTAATCCTTATACCTGGCTCCGTTCCAGATCTCATCACCATACCAAATTGCACCATAATACCAGTATCCGAAATCGGGTCCGTGCCCGAAAAGAGGAGAACCTTCTCCATAATCGTTATACACGTCACCGGCCTTTTCGTATCCGGTGATTTCCCTTCCGATTTCATCGAAGATCCTGTACCAGGCAAGATCTTCGGGATACATCCGGTCTTCAGAAGGAGATGTTGATGGCGGTCTCAGATGCATTGGCACACTGGTATCCATCGAATTGACTATATAAACATTAGGGTGGCTCAGAAGAAAATCGACAACTGCCCGTGTCTCGGTCTCGCTTAAGGGAAATTGCCCGGCTCCTCCCTGCGTGAAACCGCGACCGGTATTTTCCGATTCAGGACGCCAGTTTTCAGGATAGTTCCTGTGGAGGTCAAGTCCTCCGATCCCGTCCTCATTTATCCTTCCGTCGCCGTCGTTGTCGAGGCCTTCAGAAGATGACAGCCAGATGCCCTCCCCGGCCGGAACCCTCTTCATGATCCTGCCTGTGGAATCACCCGGATCAGGAATAAGATTTCCCTTCTTCTCATCCTTCCATCGCATTGTAAGGATCATTCCGTCATTATCAAGATCCTCGGGTGAATCTTCATCAAGAAGTCCGTCATTGTCATTATCCTCAGGCCTGACGGTACTCCTGTTACTCTGAGCCGTGTTCATGTAGAGGTTATGCCCATCGGGGTTGTTTATCGGTTTCAGGTAGATGGTTTTTGAATCAAGCAGACGGGTGACATCCAGGTCCTTTCCATAGTTCATCAGCAGATAACTTGCCATCCACATCACACATTCGGAGCTTGTGACTTCGCCGCTGTGCCTGCCTCCTTCAAAGAAAGCAGCAGGCTTTTCGGTATCTTTACCTGTTTTTTTGTTCGTAAGGGTCATCTGCATAATCGGCCTCTCCTCAAAGCTCCTACCAACTTCGTATAGATCAACCAGTTCCGGATACTCTTTTGCCCATTTTCTGAGCCATGAATCAATAACATCGAGGGAATGGTACCTGTCAAAACCAAGTGTGTCGGAAAATTTATACTGAACTCCCTGATGTTTCACCATCGGGAAAAAGCTTATGCCGTGCCGGTTCCCTGTCAGCTTATATTGTTCTGTCTTCTTTTCCCTGTCAGACGATGATCCCGGCCTCCCGGGCTGGGCAGGAAGTAAAGTGGAAATCATAAGAAGTCCTGCAATAAATAGTTTGGTTCTCATAAATTATTTTTGCGTATTGTTAAGGGTTTAGACGAGGGGATTTGGGGGCTTATCCTCGCTTCGAGATTATTTCAAGCTTTTCGTTATCCGCTATTTCGATCGTCTTACCGAATATCCGGATAATACCGTCTCTTTTAAAGTCTGAAAGTGTTCTTATGACATTTGCCGTGCTCATCCCGATATAATCTGCGATCTCCTTTCGTGAAACCGGGATATCAAAAATCCTTGATTTATAAATTTCATTGGTGAAATAAAGAAGTACAAATGCCACACGTCCGGCCAGGTTCTTTTGCCTGATGTCAAGTGTCTGATCAATGATCTTGTCATTTATTAAAGATACCCTTGTCAGCAGATTACTTGCAAATGCCCCATTCTTAAGGAACAGGTTCTTTATGAAAACGAGGTTGACGGTGCATACTATGGAATCTTCAAGGGCCGACACTGAATATTTGTATTTTTCATCTGAAAAAATGCTCATATTGCTGACAAATTCGAACGGACGGGTGATAGTAATTATCTGTTCATCACCGTTTGAGGTTCTCCTGTACAGCTTTACGAGGCCTGACTTGAGATACTTGAAATCAACTATTTTCTCCCCTTCGTGATTGATTATCTCACCTTTAAAGTAAGCTCGTTCTTCCTTATGATTGCACAAGTCCACGATACTCTGTTCGTCGAGCGACGAAAACACTACATCCCTGAAATCACAATTCTGGCAGATGCAGATGCTGTTTTTTTTATCCACTCCGGTGATTTTTCTGCAAAGTTATTAATTTCCAGGTTACTTTATCAGGGCAATATTTGTTTTATTTGGAAATTTGGACATACTTTGATGCAACGATTGGGTTGGTGTGTAACTTATTAATGCAAAATGATTTACAGAACTGATTATCATGTACATTCATTGTTCAGCGATGGCAGGGCCATACCGGAGGATTATATTGCTCCTGCCGTGGCTGCAGGACTGAAAGAGATAGGTTTCGCAGAGCATCTTACTCTTTTCCAGGGTTCGCTCGACTGGAGCATGGACGCTTCAGAAGTTGAGCCATATATAAAGCATATCGGGAATCTGAGCCGGACAGTCAGCAACATCAAGGTAAGGACAGGACTTGAAGTTGACTTCTTTCCCGGAAAAGAAAAAGCGATCCAGTCGATCCTTAGCAGGACCAGGCTTGACTATGCAATCGGATCTGTCCATTATCTTGGTGAATCCACTGTGGATATGGGGCCGGAATTCTACGACGGAAAGAATATCGACAGCCTGTGGGAGAATTATTTCAACCATGTAACAGCTGCGGCCGCTTCGGGGCTTTTCGATATAATTGCACATTGCGACCTTATAAGAATTTATGGTTTTAAACCATCGTCCGACCCTGAAAAGCTTTACAGGGACCTTGCCAGGAGCTTTAAAATGCACGATGTTGCTTTTGAGGTCAACACAAATGGAAGGAACAGGCCAATAGGCGATTTCTATCCCGACAGAAAATTCCTCAGAATTTTCAGGGAAGAAAATGTACCTGTGTGCGTCAATTCCGACGCACATATGCCATCAAGGGTGGCTCAGCATTTTGATGAAGCCTATGATCTTCTGAAAAGCGAAGGTTTTTCTGAAATGGCTGTCTTTAAAAACAGGGAAAGGTACATGATACCGTTCTGAATTATTCCTGCGAAACAGCTTAAGCTCCCAATGTATGCTCCAGAAATATCCTTATCCCGATCGAAATAAGAATTATACCGCCTATCACCTCAACCTTGTTTCCAAGCCTCGATCCGGCTGATTTGCCTATCCTTATGGCGGTCATTGATGCAAGAAATGTCACTGTTCCGATTATTATAGCCGAATACCAGATCCTTATGTTCAGAAGTGCAAAGCTTATCCCTACCGCAAAAGCGTCAATGCTTGTGCCAACAGCCATTGAGACAAGCATCATCGGATTGCTGTAATCCCTTATTTCCTCCTTTTCTTTTTTCTTCAATCCTTCAATTATCATTCTTAAGCCAAGGATTGTCAGCAGGATCAGTGCCACCCAGTGATCGGCTGCCTTCATGAAATCACTGATCAGCGAACCAAGGAAATAACCCGTAACAAGCAATCCCGCCTGGAAAAAAGCCATTACAATGGCTGTCCGGACAGCCTGTCTGAAAATGATCTGATTTTGAATTACCCCCAGTGAAAGGGAAACAGCAAAGGTATCGAACGATAAGCCAAGGGCAACAGCGACAATTGTGATAAAATCCATTAAATTGAAGTAAACTGCGCAAATATAATAATTGTATATATTTGGACGGCTAAAATATTGCGGGCATGAGAACTGTGATCCAAAGGGTGACCAGGGCATCCGTTTCAATAAACAATGATGAAAGGGCATCTATCGGCCCCGGTCTGCTTGTGCTACTGGGTATTGAAGAATCAGATGATCACGAAGATATCGAATGGCTTTGCAGCAAGATAGTTCAGCTCAGAATTTTCGCCGACAGCAACGGGGTAATGAATTTGTCAGTTGCTGATACTGATGGCAGCATAATGGTTATCAGCCAGTTCACCCTCCATGCCCGAACAAAAAAAGGAAACAGGCCATCCTATATAAGGGCGGCGAATCCCGATACGGCTATTCCCCTGTATAACAGTTTCGTCAGCAGCCTTTCCGACCTTCTTGGCAGAAAGGTCGCAACAGGCGAATTTGGTGCAATGATGCAGGTAGAGCTTGTCAACGATGGACCTGTGACAATAATAATCGACACAAAAGAGAAGGAATAACTTAAAATCGGTGACATTCAGAAACTAATCCATGCAAGACAATACCGGTTTTTCATCTGATAAAGCTTTCAAGAGATCAGTAATGATCGTAGCTGCTTTTGCCGCATTTCTCACTCCCTTCCTCGGTTCGGCTGTTACCCTGGCACTTCCTGCAATCAGCAAGGATCTTGATGCAAGCGCAATAGGGCTCGGATGGATAATAAGCAGCTTCATACTATCATCTTCAATATTTCTTCTGCCTTTCGGCCGCCTGGCAGACATTATTGGCAGAAAAAAGGTCTTTTCGGCCGGTATCCTTCTTTTCACAATTTCAGCTTTTCTTATTGTCTTTTCCCGGAACCTTACTTTCCTTATAATCATGAGGGTCATTCAGGGGATCTCCGGGGCTATGATCTTCGGAACAAGCCTGGCAATAATAACCTCCGTTTTTGACGTCGGTGAACGCGGAAGGGCAATGGGTATAAACATCACAGCAGTATATCTTGGATTGTCGGCGGGCCCTGTTATCGGCGGATTGCTGACCCAGTATTTCGGATGGCGAAGTATTTTTGCATTCCTTGTTCCTTTCGGTGTGGCAGCACTTATCCTGTTAAAGACAAGGATAAAAACAGAATGGGCCGAATCGAGGGGTGAGAAATTCGACTGGGCGGGATCGTTAATTTACGGAATTGCCCTGTTTTCATTCATGTATGGATTTTCAATACTTCCCTCAACCATGGGCTGGATCTTCCTTGTCGCCGGAGCTCTGATGGCGGTTGTATTTATCACGTTCGAAAAGAGGGCCTCAAATCCGGTTTTTGATATCCGTCTGATGCTCCACAACCGGGTATTTGCCTTTTCAGGACTGGCTGCACTGATCCATTATTCTGCAACAAGCGCCACTGGATTCTTCATAAGCCTCTACCTGCAATATATCAAGGATTTTGATGCAAGGAGCGCCGGTCTTGTAATGATATCACAGCCAATAGCTATGGCGCTCCTGTCGCCCATGGCCGGAAGGTTATCCGATAAGTTCAATGCAGGAGTGATAGCTTCGATCGGGATGGGATTTACGGCCCTGGGGCTGATACTTCTATGTTTTATTACACCTGCGACACCGGTTTATATGATTATTGCCCTGCTTCTGCTCATGGGGATCGGATTCGGCCTCTTCTCTTCGCCCAATTCAAATGCAATAATGAGCTCCGTTGAGAAGCGTCACCTTGGTGTGGCCTCGGGAGTAGTTGGAACCATGAGAATGGTCGGGCAGATGTTCAGCATGGGTATTGCGATGATGCTCATTGCAGTTTTCATCGGGAAACAGACGATTAATCCTTCCACATATCCAGGACTGATATCTGGCATGAGAACCGGATTTGTAATATTCTCCCTGCTGTCAGTTGCCGGGATCTTCGCATCGCTGGCCAGAAACAGAAATACGGTCAGGAGATAACAGAAAAATCATTATGACAATTATTTTGTATTCAAAAAACATTAAATTGACCCCACTTTTCTTGACTTAAATGTGGTTGGAATTAACAAACGGATAAATACATGACAAAGCTTTATCAAAAACTTATCAGGCAATGCCCTTCGGAAACTGAAATCAGGAAAGGTCTGAAAACTGTCAGTTCGATGATGCCGGGGATACCCGATAAGCATCTCCTTATGGCAATTCTGAATTCAATTGATCTCACAAGCCTTAATACCACTGACAGCAAAACAAATATTTTACACCTTACAGGAAAAGTAAACAGCTTCTCGGGCCGGTTTTCAAATATTCCCAACGTTGCTGCAATATGCGTTTTCCCGAATTTTGTGCCAGTTGTCAAGGAAAAACTGACGGTCAAGAGCGTTAAAATAGCTTCAGTAGCAGGATCTTTCCCCTCATCGCAGACATTCAGAATCATTAAGGTTGCCGAGTGTAAAATGGCCGTTGATGAAGGAGCGGATGAGATCGATATTGTACTCCCGGTTGGCGCTTTTCTGAGCAATGATTTTGAACTTGTTGCCGATGAGATCCGGGAATTAAAGGATGCCGTGGGAGAAAGGCATCTTAAAGTTATTGTTGAATCAGGTCTGCTCGGGGACTATGACCATATATTCAAAGCATCAATGATTGCCATGGATGCAGGTGCTGATTTTATTAAGACCTCAACGGGAAAGACCTCCGTGTCGGCAACCCCCGAAGCCGCTTATACAATGTGCCAGGCAATAAAGGATTTTTATACCGAAACCGGCATAAGGGTGGGATTCAAAGCCGCCGGAGGGATCGTTACCACGGCAGATGCACTTACCTATTACAATATTGTAAGCAGCTGTCTTGGGGAAGAGTGGCTGAATAATTCACTCTTCAGGATCGGGGCAAGCAGGCTTGCAAATAATGTTCTGGCAGACATTTCAGGCACCAGGAATGATTATTTCTGATAGTTCTGTTATCAATTAACCTGAAGGATATTTCCAATAATCATTACTTTTGAGGTTTATTCCGCAAACAGGTCATGATTACCGGCTTCAACACGCAGGATACAATTAGGCCGCAGATCATTATCAGAATAAATACTGATAAGCTGATCCCGGATTCCGTATTCAGGAAGCTTGACGAGGTCCCTGCCCATATCAGGTACGCGGATTCAATAAAAAACATAAAAAGAGTCTCACGGGTACCGGTAGTCAAAGTAACAGATACCACATCGGTGTGTGCAAGGAACAGCATAGCCGATGTAACTTTTTATGATTCATTGAGTTTTGTCCGGAACCTTGATCAGCTTCCTCCTGGATTTTTCCCATACGGTTACACAGAAAGATTCCTTTCGGTAAATCAGGTACCGGGAACTGAAATGACAGGCAATCTTAAAGACGGAAGCATCCTGCCCCAAAAACCCTTTGATCACGACTGGATAATAGCGGTAGTTTTCCTTGCAGCCTACCTTTGGCTGATAGTAAGAAATACCTCAAGGAGTATCATCCCTGAAATGACCAGGTTTTTTCTTTTTCGCGGGATTAATGAATCCTCTTCACGCGATACGGGATCGCTGTTCTCCTGGCAGTCGACGGTTCTGAATTTTGTTTCTTTCATGGTCATCGGGCTCTTTGCATATTGCGCCGCTGAGTGGTATGATTTTATTCCTGCGGGAATCCCGCCGCTGGTTTTCATGTTTGTGTCCGTGGCAGCAGTGATCCTCGGGGTCACCTCACGTCATTTTATTTGCCTGACTGTCGGAAATCTCAGTGGTAAACATGAAGTATTCAACGAATACCTGATGAATGTTTATAATTCCTACAGATTCAGCGCGGTTATTGTTTTTGCAGTGGTGATAATGCTGGTTTATACTGTAATTCTTCCCCCTCAGGTCATTTTCTTTTTTGGAGCTATAGTATTGATAATCATTTATCTAATACGAGTAATAAGGTTGTTTTTAATTTTTATGAAGAGGAATTTTTCAGTTTTGTATTTGATTTTGTACCTTTGTGCGCTGGAAATTTTACCAGTTCTGATAATTGTGAAGTATTTCACTGGGCTAGATTTATAATAGGAAGCGGTACCTGAAAAGTAAACCTTAATCAGTAAAAAGTTGAAAATAAAAAAGATTCTAGTTTCACAACCAGACCCTAATAATCCGAAATCGCCATATTTCGACCTGGCAAAAAAATATAATCTTAAAGTTGAATTCAAGCCATTCGTCCAGGTCGAAGGTGTCACATCAAAGGATTTCAGGCAGCAAAAGATCAATATACTTGATTTTACAGCGATAATTTTTACAAGCAAGACAGGAATTGACCATTTTTTCAGGGTCTGCAGTGAACTTCGGATATGTGTTCCTGATACGATGAAGTATTTCTGCATCACAGAAAACGTTGCATTCTATCTTCAGAAATATATTGTTTACAGGAAGCGCAAGATATTCCACGGGAAGTCGAAAATCCAGGACCTGATCGATTTGATAATAAAGCACAGGGAAGATAATTTTTTCTTACCGCTCCCCGAGCCTCATAATGCTGAAATTCCGGAAATCCTAAACAAAAACAATATCAAATATACAATCGGGACCCTTTACAAAACCATTAGCAATCATTTCTCCCATATCAGTGAGTTTGATTATGACATCCTGGTATTCTACAGTCCCTCAGGTATCAAATCCCTTAAGGAGAATTTCCCCGAATTTGTCCAGGGCGAAATTAAGATTGCCGCATTCGGGCCTACCACCGCAAGCGCCGTAGAGCATGAAGGGCTGAGGCTTGATATCATTGCCCCGAACCCAAAGGCTCCTTCAATGACAATGGCTCTTGATGATTTTCTCAAAGAGTATAACAGAAACTACAGGTAGCAAATATTCAGAATATCAATTCACACCACCCCGGTTTAATCCTTTGAAGTATTCCGGGGATAATTGATTTTGAGATGAACAAAGGTGAAAGGCAGACATTCCGCAAGGATGAAAGGCTCTGCAGGACCAAATTGATTGAAGAGGTATTTGATAACGGAAATGTTTTCCATACATCCATATTTAAAGTGGTCTGGATAGTAAGCAGTTCACCCCTTCCCTCTCCGGCCCAGATCGCTGTCAGCGTTCCGAAAAAGGGCTTCAGGCTTGCAGTTTCCAGGAATCTGATTAAAAGAAGAATAAGAGAGGCATACCGTAAAAAAAAGTATCTGCTCTATAATTTCCTGGAATCAGCAAACATTCAGATCACATTTATTGTTATTTACCGGCACACTGCCGCTGCTGGATATCCTGTCATTGAAAATGCTGTCGGAGAAATGATCGAAAAGCTTTGTGAAAATGCCGGGAGGAAACAGAAGAAAAGTTAAAGTTGTTTTAAATATTTCAATACCAGACTGGTTGCCGGATTTTCTTGTTAATTTCGCCCGTTATATTTTATAGATGAATTTTTAAATGAAAAAGATACGTTCCGCCAGAATGCTAATTGTTGCGGTTATTCTGATCGTAGCAGGTGTAAGTGTTGCATTTCTTTCCACACAGGAGACGAGGGACTTCCGTATAGCCAAAAACCTCGATATATTCCTGGTCCTCTTCAGGGAACTGAACACCTTCTATGTTGACGAACTGAATCCTGACAAGCTTGTCAGGACAGGGATCGACAATATGCTGAAAACCCTTGATCCCTATACCGTGTATTATTCTGAATCGGAAAGCGATGAGGTTGCATTCATGACGACCGGCAAATACGGGGGCATCGGATCGCTTGTAAGGGGAGGTGGCGAGTATGTGGTCATTTCGCTTGTTTACAAAGGATTTCCTGCCGATGTGGCAGGAATCAGGGTGGGCGATCTTCTCAAGAAAGTTGACGGATTTGCTCTGAAGGGTGTTGGCACTGACGTTGTCAGTGAAAAGCTAAAGGGAAATCCGGGAACCATTGTTAATCTTACAATTGAAAGGAATGGGAAGGAAATGGAAATTCCCGTAAAAAGGGAAAGAATTGTCATCCCATCCGTTCCCTATTACGGAATGATCGGGGATGGAACGGGATATATCAATTTAACAAGTTTCACCCAGAATTGTTCGGATGAAGTCAGGAATGCACTTACGGAACTTAAAAATGACAACGCAACACAGATTATCCTCGATCTGAGGGGAAATCCGGGTGGACTTCTTACAGAAGCTGTGGATATTGTGAACCTTTTTGTTGGTGCAGGAAATGAGATCGTTTCGACAAAGGGAAAGGTAAAACAGTTCGATGAATCATTTAAAACCACAAAACCTGCCATCGATGAAAAGATACCACTGGCTGTCTTAATAAACAGGGGGTCAGCATCTGCTTCCGAGATTGTAGCTGGTGCAATCCAGGACCTTGACAGGGGTGTTGTTGTCGGTCAGAGATCGTACGGCAAGGGGCTTGTTCAGATAACACGTCCTCTGACCTATAATACCCAGCTGAAGGTTACAACTGCAAAATATTACATACCCAGCGGCAGATGCATCCAGGCGCTTGATTTTTCCCATCCGAATGATGATGGAAGCGTTGGAATCATTCCTGATTCCCTTATTTCGGATTTCAAAACAAGGAACGGCAGGGTTGTGAAGGATGGAGGAGGAATAACCCCGGATGTTGAAATGGTTCCTCCGCCCCTTAGCCAGATTGCGACAGAACTCTACATGAGAAATTATATTTTTGATTATGCATCCCGATATTCCTGGTTGCACCCCGCATTAAATACAGGTACCGAATTCTCATTCACCGACCAGGATTATGATGATTTCAAGAATTACCTGACTGGCAGAAATTTCAACTACAGGACCATTACCGAAATGTCACTGAACGAGTTGATCAGCAATGCCAAAAGGGAAAAATACTATGACCTTCATAAAGAGATCTTTTCAGAGCTCCAGAAAGAGCTGAACCACACCCTTGACAATGATCTTATAACCTTCAGGATTGAAATAACCGGGCTTCTGGAAGATGAGATCGTCGGCAGGTATTTTTACGAGGCAGGATCGATCGAACGGACTATCAAAACAGACGAACAGGTTTTGAAAGCTGTTGAAATCCTTAATAAAAGCCAGGATTACAATTCAATCCTCCAGGGGAAAAAAGGCTCCATTCTTATTACCCATGAGGATGTAAATCCCTCATTGGAGAATAATCCTGCAGAAGATTACAATAATGAAATAAATATTTGAAGATCATTCATTTTCCTTCCACTGAGCTGAGTCATCTTCAAAAATCTCCTTCTTCCAGATCGGAAGCCTTTCCTTTATGAGCTCGACAGCTTTTGCACAAGCCCTTGAAGCATGTTCCCTGTGACCGGCTGATATCATAACAAGCATGGATATCTCACCTGATTTCACCACCCCTTTTGAATGAATTATCTCCATTGCCTTTACATCATCAAACTCCGACAGGATAGACTTATTGATTTTGTCAGCTTCCATAATTACCATTTCTTCGAATGCGGAGTATTCAATGGCTTTTACAGATTTTCCGCCGGTTACGTCACTTCTGACCTGTCCGAGGAAAAGCGAATGAGCCCCGCATTCCTGATTTTCTCCGCCTTTCGCAATTATCTCCGAAATTGCTGCAGACGTCAATGGACCATTTATTAAGCGCATTTTTATCTGTATAATAATAATTTAACAACTGTACTTTTATCCGCCTGCGAAGGGAGGAAGATATGCAACCACGTCATCCGGGCATAGAAGCGGATCTTCATTAATAATTTTGTTGTTGACAGCTACCCTGAAATTATAGTGTATGATCTCCGGAAAATCATCCAGGATCCTGTGCTTCAGATCTCCGAATGACATTATACCGCGGTAATGTTTAATGCGTGTTCCGGTCACCTCTGCCAGGACCCCGAAGAATAATACACTGATTTCCATATTCGATATTAAGTTTTGCAGTTTTGCAGTTTTGCCGTCACGCCGTTGCGCCGTTCAGTGTGCTTCCAGCCAGTTTTTCCCCTTTCCGCAGTCGACCTTCAGCGGGATATCAAGCTTTACCGCATCTGCCATCTCCTGAACAACCATTTGAGTCAGCCTTTCAAGTTCCAGGGGGAGTGCCTCGAAGATAAGCTCATCATGAACCTGCAGTATCATTTTTGAGGCAAATCCTTCTGTTTTCAATCTTTCATGGATCCTCACCATTGCAACTTTTATTATATCGGCTGCTGTACCCTGGATAGGGGCATTAATCGCATTTCTTTCCGCGTTTCCCCTTACAACCTGGTTTCGCGATTGAATATCGCGCAGATACCTCCTGCGGCCAAACATTGTTGTCACATATCCCTTTTCCCTGGCCTTCCTTATGCTTTCATCCATGTATTTCTTCACCCCGGGATATGAATTAAAATATCCATCAATAAGCTCTTTGGCTTCCTTGCGTCCAATTGTAAGTCTCTCCGAAAGACCGAAGGACGAAATGCCGTAAATAATTCCAAAGTTGGCAGTTTTTGCCCTGCTCCTCATTTCCCTGGTGACATCTTTTATGTCGACTCCGAAGATCTTTGAGGCTGTGGCGGCATGTATATCGTTACCTGAGAGGAAATCGTCAATCATATTTCTGTCTCCGCTAAGATGGGCCATCAGCCTCAATTCGATCTGGGAATAATCGGCCGACAGGAAAAGATTCCCTTCCTCCGGAACAAACGCCTTTCTTATTTCCCTTCCCCTTTCATCCCTTACCGGAATATTCTGAAGGTTAGGATTATTTGAGCTAAGCCTGCCAGTCGATGCAACAGCCTGGTTATATGATGTGTGGATCCTTCCCGTTTTTTTGTCAACAAGTTGTGGTAATGCTTCGACATAAGTTGACAAAAGTTTTTTGAGTCCCCTGTATTCAAGCACTTTGTTTATTATCGGGTGGCGGCCCGAGATCCTTTGCAGTATTTCCTCACCTGTATTAAATTGTTTCGTTTTGGTAACCCTTGCCTTGTCGTCCAGCTTCAGCCTGAGGAACAAAATATCACCAAGCTGTTTCGGAGAAGAAATATTGAATTCGGTTCCCGAAAGATTATATATCTCCCCTTCAAGGGTGATAATGTCCTCACGGAGAACTGTTGCTATGGCCTTCAGGTCCTCCTGGTTAATCTTTACCCCAATCCTCTCCATATCGGCCAACACCCTGATCAGAGGCATTTCAATATTCGCGGCAAGCTCCGACAAGCCTTCAGATTTCAGTCTTGGCTGAAACACATCCTTAAGCTGAAAGGTCACATCTGCATCCTCAACGGCATACTCCCTTATCTGTTCAACCGGAACTGACCGCAT
>DAIUKI010000004.1:0-25461 GCA_036848255.1 Bacteroidales bacterium
GCAGAATTAGAGGTATTATATACGGTACCTGCCCAAAATCACGTTACTATTAAACTTTACACTAGAATGCTTTCTGATACAGGTATGACTGAAACTAAACTCAAATATGATGAACTCCTCCTGGCAAACAGGATGCTGAAGGAAGAAATTGAATCCCTGAGATCAAAAGACGGAAACAGGAAAGATCATCTGAACATAGGTGATGAAGTACAGGGAAGCAGGGAAAAAGTCTTCCTCGAGCATCTGATTGATTCAATTCCTGAAGCCATTGCCATTATTGACAATGATGGCAAAATAGTCATAATCAACAGAGAATTCACTGATCTGTTCGGTTACACAGCTCAGGAAGCAATCAACAAATTGATAGATGACCTTATTTTGCCCGAAGAGATGAAATCCGACTCCATCAGTCCGGAAATCATTGCGGCTGAAAAGCACAAACTCACAAGGCAGACAACAAGATCCGATAAATACGGCAATAGAATCCAGGTATCGCTGATAGCTACAAATGTACTGATTAATGATAAGGTAGTCGCTTCTCTTGGCATTTACAGGGACATTTCACAGGAAAAAAAGAATGAGATCATACAGGAGATCCTGTACAATATTTCAACTGCGGCGCTTAACCAGATGGACATTAAGGATATATACCCGACAATTGTTCAGGAACTAAGCAAGATTTGGGATACCAGCAATTTCTTTATCGCCCTGTACAATAAGAAGACCGATTCCCTTTCCCTCCCATTTTTTTCAGATGAAAACGATAAGTTTGAAAATGTACCGGCCCGCAAAACAATTACAAAATGGGCAATAGGGCTTAAAAAGTCAGTTCTGCTTAAGGTAAATGACCTGAAAAACCTTGAGAACTCGGGAGATATTTCAATGGTAGGCACACCATGCAAGGTTTGGATGGGTGTTCCGCTGATTGCTGACAAAGAGATCATCGGGGTAATGGCCTTCCAGGATTATAACGATGAGGATAAGTTTTCGCAGGAGGATGTAAATGTTTTTGAATTTATTGGAAATCAGATAGCTATTGCAATACAGCGAAGGATAATGATTGACAATGTTATCCTGGCGGGCCGGAAAGCTGAGGAGGCTGCTGCTTCCAAACAGCAATTCATGTCAACGATGAGCCACGAGATCCGTACTCCTCTCAACGAAGTGATCGGAATCACAAATCTTTTGCTACAGGGAAATCCGAGGGAGGACCAGATGGATTTCATTAAAACCCTGAGATTTTCAGGGAATCACCTTCTCACTCTTGTTAACGATGTGCTCGATTACAACAAGATGGAGTCAGGAAAGATAGAATTCGAACAGGCCAGGTTCAATCTCGACGCCTTCCTTAAGGATATTATGAGGACATATTCCTTCAGGTCGAAATCCAAGAATATCGAATTTGATATTATTAAGGAGAATGATTTGCCTGCAGAGGTAATCGGCGATTCCATCAGGCTCAATCAGATTCTTTCAAACCTTCTTTCAAATGCCCTTAAATTTACCCAGCGAGGCGGCATTCATGTTATTATTAAAGAGATTGAGCGAAAGAACAACAAATCAAGTATTGAATTCATTGTAAGGGATACGGGTATAGGCATCCCAAAGGACAAGCATGAAATGATTTTTGAAAGTTTTACCCAGGCATCCACTGATACCACAAGGCATTTCGGAGGCACCGGCCTGGGACTTGCCATATGCAAGAAGCTTGTTGAACTCCAGAATGGAAAGATCGACCTGGTTAGCGAACCGGATAGAGGATCAACATTCAGGTTCGTCCTTTCCTTCGGAATTCCTGAAGGCGGGAGCAAGATTGAGGCAGCTGAGTCAAATGAGTCATATTCAGGGCTGGAAGGAAAGAGGATCCTTGTTGCAGAAGACAACAGGATCAATTTCTTTGTCGCAAACAAATTTCTGATTGGATGGGGTGTAAAGGTAACTCACGTTGAGAATGGGAAACTTGCTATCGAGATCCTGGAGAAGGAAGATTTTGATCTGATCCTTATGGATCTGCATATGCCCGTTATGGATGGCATTGAAGCAACAAGAATAATCAGGGAATCCGAAAAGCCGGAAATAAGATCAATTCCTGTCGTCGCCCTGACAGCAGCAATAATGTCGGAGAACCATGATAAGATTGAAAACCTCAGTATCAACGACTATGTTCTTAAACCATTCAAACCGCGCGACCTGTTCGAGAAGATTCTGAGGAACATAAGATAATAAACTCTGTACCGGATTATTTTATGCAATTTCTGCTCAGGTACTCTGTAGCCTTTTTATTTCCCAGATTGAATGATCTCCTGAAATCGTGGCAGGCATCTGCTCTCTTTCCTGAACTCAGAAGGGCAATGCCCTTGTTCAGCCATGCATCTGAGTTTTCTGGCTGAAGGTCGAGCGTCATGCTGTAATCCTTTATTGCAAAATCCCACGACCGTGAAACGAAGTAAGAGTTTGCCCTGTCAATATAGCAATCTGCATCATTAGGATGGAGTCTGAGGTTTTCGGAGAAATACTGAAGAGCCTTAAGATTATCTCCGGAGGCCGATTCAAGTTTTCCGGCAAAGCTTAGCGCTTTCTTGTTTCCCGGATAAAGATCGAGATATTTGGCAACATCATCAATTGCCTTTCCGGTCTCACCGGTTTTCCTGTAACATTCTGCCCTGAGCATCAGTAGTTCCGGGTCACCGACACCATTTTCGATAAGCCTGCTGAGGGAGGAGGAGGCTCCCACAAAGTTTCCCGATGCTTCCTGCACCCGGGAAAGGAGCCTCAGGTATTTTTCATTCCCTGGTTCGTCCGCCAGAAGGACCGTAAGTGCTTTAACTGATTCAGCATGCTTTTTCTCCGCGAAGCTTATCAGTGCTGCTGCATAGGCAATTTCATCATGTCCGGGATAATTTCCGGAAAGCTCAGAGAGGGTGGTTTTTGCATCACCGGTATTTCCGGTCGAAATGCTGTATTCTATTTCAGCAATGCCCTTCTCGAGAGCTCCGTATATCTCTTTCTTCCAGAACTGGCGCCATTCCGGCCGGCTTTCGATAACACTGAAAGATGGATCGAGCATAATCTCCTTTTCGTTTTTTCTGAACGGGGATCCCAGGTTAGCTTCCAGGTGATAAACAGCCGTAGCGGCATCACCTTTAAGGGCATAAATGCGCGCCAGCCCGAATTCTCCTGACGATTGTGTGATATTATTGGCTGAATTATAATCATTTATCGCCTGTGAATAGTCGCCCATTGCCATATAAGCTTCGGCACGTCCGAGATAAAAATTGCTTTCCGGGAAGCTTTTCAGCCCTTCCGACAGGGTCTTTACAGCTTCATCAGGTTTGCCGGCTTCAACAAGAGCTTTTCCCTTCATCAGATAATCAACCGGCTTTTGTCCTGTTGTGACCAGGACGATCCAGGCGAACGAAATGAACAATAATATTTTTTTCATGTCCGAAAATCTCATTTAAATTACAGCTCCGGTTTTGTGACAGTTGCCCCTGCTTCAGTTATCACATGAACAAAGCCTGAGAGGTGGAACTGTTCAAGACCTGAAATCCTTCTCTCAAAAACATCGCACTGATAGAAATAAACACCCGGAGAGACAATCTTTCCTTTGTAAGTGCCGTCCCAGTTGAGCCTTGGCTCATCGGTCTGGAATATAAGAACTCCATAGCGGTTGAAAAGTTTGAAATCCACCTTTTCGACAAGTCCCGAGGTTTTTGCTTTCAGCCAGTCATTTATATCATCCCCATTTGGAGTAAATACATTCGGGATCTCATAAAAGTTGCATGAATCAACACAGATCATTACAGACTTCAAACTCTCATTACCTATCAGGTCGAAGGCAGAAACGGCATAGCATCCCGAAATAACTTCGCCTGGTAAATGCTTGTAGCTGAAAGTGTTCTTGTCATCAATAACTGTAAGAAGTGCAAGATTCTCCTCGGTAATCGTCTTGTAATAAATGTTGTACCCCGCAACATCTTCCAGGCAGCCGGCATCTGAAATACTCCAGCGGACTGTATTGTAAAGGCTGTCGCACTGGCTGGTGACTGTAATATCGGGCTGGCACGGAGCTTCATTGTCAATTGGCGAAGCACAGGTTTCCTGTGAGAAGTTAATAAGGTTTTTGGGCAGATCAATTGGGGTATATCCTCCCGTTGACCTGACTTTATAACAGTATTGCCTGCCGTTAACCAGTCCTGCATCAACGAAATCAAGGAGATTTGTGGTGCCAATTGAGTCATATTGCAGTGTTGTCTCGTTCAGCCGGAAGAAATCGTACCTCGTGTTTATCCATGGGACATTCCGGCTTATTGTAAAACGGACCTTCCTGTCACCCGGACTTGCCACAAGAAAGATCGATGATGCATAGCCGGGTTCTCCAATGAGAAACCTGTTTCCTGATGCATTGTTATAAAGCTCGATTTTGTATATAAAACCACCTGCCTGCGTATTTATAAGAGTATCGGTAAAAGATGTTTCATTCAGGGTTGCAGTCTGGATTGACCTTACCTGTGTATAATTGGTACCGGTAATTCCGTCAGCCCTGTAGATAAGGTATTCATATGGACCTAAAGCAGGGATCGTATCAAGCTTATCAGGTTTTTTCCATCTTACAACAATTGAACCATTTGCCGGAGAAGTGGTTCTTACGCTGACATTTGTTATAACCGGGACCCCGGAGACCAGCGATGATGTGATTTCGTTTGACGCCTTGCTCTCGGCTCCATTTGCAAAAACCGCGACAATACGGTAGGTGTATTCCTTGCCGTTCTGAAGACCCTGCCCGTTGTCGGTATCGATAAAGGAAACAGCGCCACTTCCGGCTATATAACCGGTCTTAACGAAACCTGTTGACGCTGGAATCCCTGATGTGCATGAATCGGCAGCAAATGACGATGCACCCTCCTTCCGGTAAATATTAAAGCCAATAATTGCTGTTGTCCCGTAATTATTCCACACCAGACGCATGAATTTTCCTTCAGGGGAGACGCTGTTCAGAACAGGTGGAGGTCCGAGAACCTTTATCCGAAAGTTATCAATATCAGACAGATTCTGTTCACCGCTGTAGTCGTCCGCTTTAATGATGATATCATATGGTTGATTCCTTACCGCCTCTAAGCATGTTGCCCAGCGGAACCTGGAAGTAGCAAGCCCGGCAATGGAATCTACTTTCGTAAAAGTGGCCGGGCAGGGAGCAAGACTGTAGATCCCCGATGTGGAAAAAAGACTAATAAAATCACTATCAGGATCGTTTGCCGTAATGTTGAAATCCACTACTTCGCCGGCTACAACGCATCTGTCATGGAGGGGACCGATGACCGGGGGCTTGTTTTTTGTATCGTAAACGTTTATCTGAATATCCCTTACAACCACTCCTATCTTTTTCCCGTAACGCCACTCCTGAATCTCCATCGCAACATTGTATGCTCCCGTGTCTCTTGGAGTGTTCCAGATAAGGTCACCCGAAATTGAGTCAACCCTGATAAAATTGGTCGCAGGCGGCAGACGGTAATTCTCGATCGGCTTTCCATCCTCCCGGGTACAGGTCGTAAGTGCATAAGACAAACTGTCTCCATCGGGATCATAGGCTCCCGGATTATGAATGAAAATATATCCGCGGGCGGCCTTGTCATAAGGAGGATTAAGTAGTACCGGGGTGTTGTTCCGTCCGATTGAAGGATTTACAATAAGAATAGTTGAAATAGAAAATACCACGTTGACCGAGTTGGGGATGTTAAGCACATCAGCATTTCTGTTGGGATCCTGAACCACAATTTTATAGATACCAGGTCCGGGATAAGTGTGTACAATCTTGTAAATATTCCTTTTGTAATAATTCGGAAGATAAAGAATGCTTTGCCTGTCAGCAATTGAAGTTGAGTTATCTCCCCATTCAACTTCAAGCTGGGGCCTGTCGGCAAAGCTCAGTGTGTAGGTATATGTTGTAATTGTGATCTCGAAGGAGAGATCCGACAACTGAACATAAGTGATCTCACCAGCTCTGTTATGGGTTGCCCGGCTGTAAGTGAAACCGAATAGCAGAAGGGCAAAAACTATCAGTTTTTTAATATTCAGACTCTTCACCTTGCGTAATCTCCTCTCAACCTTTATGTTAATTAATTTCAAACCTCTTTTCAGTTTCTTGAACAGTAAGTCTGACACCCTCCTCAAAATCGTTCACCTTCACAATGATCATATTTGTCTGGTCGTTATACAGGGAGGTCATAATAAGATTTCTCACAGTAATTGAATTTACTTTTCCTGCTGAACCGAAAGTCAAATTCATTCTTAATTCATTATCCGAAAGATCCATATTTACAAGTTCCGCATTGATCTGCCGGTTGTTAACCCGGAGGTTGACTCTGTCATTCACATAATCAGAAATAACTTTTTGTGTAAATCCATCACTCCCCAAAAAAACAAGTTTTTTCTGATCACCGGGTTCGATGCCTGAATCAAGGAGAAAATCATCGAAATAAACCCTCAGAAACACATTAAAAATCTTCTGATCCTGCACATAATCAATGCTCATCAGTGAAACATGCACCGGATGGACTGCCAGCCACAATGAAAGAAAAAGCAATCTGACCATCGAAAATCTTGTTTACGGCATATAAAATATCCTCAAAAATCAGACCATTAATATAAGTCACTCCACAATGTCGACCCTGCCTTTCAGATACTCAACAGTTCCAACTTCAATAAATGAAAATCCCGATTGCCCCGATAAATTCCCTGCAAGCACAACTACAACATCCTCAGCTTTGAGGTCGTGTCGTGCTGAAAGATCGGTAAGGGCTATCTTCAGGAAATCATCAACCGATTTTTTCCTTTCCTGATAGCTTGCATATACACCGTATGACAGTGCCAGCTCTCTCATTGTACTTGTAAGATAGCATTGGGCAAGGATCAGATTATAACCCCTGTACGAAGCCATATCCCTGATTGCCTTCCCTGCTGTCGTATCGGCAATAATCGCTTTTGCATCTATCCTCACGGATGTCTTAACAGCAACCTTGGCAAGATATGCTGATATCTGACCCGTGATACCGGCTGAAGAAAGGTCGAGAAATTTTTCCTTGTTTTCCTCAACCTCCAGAGCGACTTTTGTCATCGTTTTCACGGCTTCAACAGGATATTTCCCATTGGCGGTCTCTCCGCTCAGCATTATTGCATCGGTCTGAGAATATATGGCGCTTGCGATATCGCTTACCTCGGCACGGGTGGGGCGGGGGATTTGTGATCATTGAATGCAGCATCTGCGTTGCCACAATTACCGGTTTTCTGCAGTTTATGCATTTTGAGATTATCATTCTCTGAATACCGGGGATCTTTTCGTATGGAATTTCAATTCCCAGGTCACCTCTGGCAACCATTATGCCATAAACATTTTCGAGAATTTCATCGATGTTTTCTACACCCTCTTCATTTTCAATCTTAGCTATGATCTTGATGCTGCTTTTAAATTCGTGCAAAACCGCCTGAACATCGAGCACATCCTGTTTTGACCTGACAAATGAATGTGCAATAAAATCAACTCCGTTTTCTACAGCCATTTTAATGAAGGTCCTGTCCTTTTCCGTCAGCGACGGAAGACAGATCTTTACCCCGGGCAGGTTAACACTTTTTCTGGATCCCAGAATTCCGTCATTTTCTACAATGCATTCCAGAAATTCGCCTTTTCTTTTGACAACTCTCAGCTCCAGATCACCGTCATCTATCAGAACGGCTGATCCTTCAGGCACATCCGTGACAAATGAAACATGTGAAACATTTATGATATTGCCTGTGGTTTTTTCACCCGGATTTCCGGCAATCAATATGGTCGAACCCTTTTTCAGCTCTATTGGGGCATCACAAATTGTTGTCCTTATCTCAGGGCCTTTTGTATCGAGCAGAATTGCAATTTTATCCGAAACAATGCGCGCATTTCCAATTATTCTTAGGGCTCCCTCAATATTCAGATGTGCAGAGTTGATTCTTATTACATCCATTCCCCCCCTGAAAAGTTCCATTATAAAATCCGGATCACATCTTTTATCGGAGATGGTCGCCACGATCTTTGTTCTTTTCTTTATCATTCTGCCTTCTTTGAATTTTTGCTGATCTCCATCAAAGCTTCAATAGCCAGCCTGTAACCATCTAGTCCAAAACCTGATATACTGCCTGCGCAATACCTCCCGACCAGGCTTTGATGCCGGAACTCCTCCCTGGCTGCTATATTGGTAATATGAACCTCGATCACAGGACTCTTCACTGAAGACACAGCATCAGCAATTGAAACTGATGTATGTGTGTAGCCGCCCGGATTAAGGACAATTCCATCGTATGAAAATCCCGTCTCATGCAGTTTGTTGATTATCTCCCCTTCAATATTCGATTGAAAATAATCGAATGTTATCGCCGGAAAGAGTTTTCTGAGTGTGCCGAGTCTCTCCTCAAAAGATTCTCTGCCGTATTTTTCCGGCTCTCTTTTTCCGAGCAGATTCATGTTTGGACCGTTTATTATTTGAATTTTCATCCCGGTGGTTTCAGATGTTAATAAGGTGTAAAAATAACTAAAATATTGAAGGATAGGACCGGGTGGGTTGCTTTACTTTGTTTTACTTTGCATTGTAAAACCAATGAAATCAGATGAGCCTTTCCTGGAAAGCAGCATTCAAGAACTTCGAAAACTATCTGAGGCTCGAAAAATCATTATCGGAGAACAGCATTGAAGCATATCTGAACGATGTCAGAAAGCTTGAGGAATTTATACACCTCTCCGGAAAGAATCCTGAACCATCATCCGTGAGATATTCTGACCTTAAGGATTTCATCAACTGGTTTGGCACAGACAATCAGAATGCAAGAACCCAGTCGAGGGTGCTTTCGGGTATCAGGGCTTTTTACAAATTCCTTCTGATCGACGGTGAGATTACTGAGAACCCCTCATCACTGCTCGAATCCCCCAGGATCGGACTAAAGCTGCCAGAGGTCTTATCAGTTGCAGAAATCGACAGTATAGTCAATGTAATCGATCTCAGCAAACCCGAAGGACACAGAAACAAGGCAATAATTGAGACTCTCTACGGTTGTGGGTTGAGAGTCTCAGAGCTTGTAAACATGAGGCTTACCGATATCCATTACAGCGAAGGCTTTGTCAGCGTAACAGGCAAGGGCAGCAAGCAGAGGCTGGTACCGGTAAGCAACAAGGCGCTGAAAGAGATCGATCTGTATAAGATTGACCGCAGCAGACTTCCTTTGATTCATGACGAAAATGTGGTTTTTCTGAACCGGCGTGGCAGGAAGCTGACCAGGGCGATGATTTTCACAATAACCAGGGATCTGGCATCAAAGGCCGGAATCATAAAAAAAATAAGTCCGCATACATTCCGCCACTCATTTGCAACCCATATGGTCGAGGCAGGAGCCGATCTGAGAGCAGTGCAGGAGATGCTGGGGCATGAATCGATACTTACAACCGAGATCTACACTCATATTGACAGGAGTTATCTGCGCGATACCCTTATTATGTTTCACCCAAGGTCATGAATTTCAAATGCTGTTCTGAAATTCAAATTTATATATTAAATTTGCACCTTATTTTCCGGAACCAACAATTTAAGTTTATTATAAATTCATAAAAGTATGTCGAAAGTAAAAAGAGTTTATTCCTTTGGCAGGAAGACTGCAGAGGGTAAAGCAGATATGAAGAATCTTCTTGGTGGCAAAGGCGCCAATCTTGCTGAAATGTGCCTCCTGGGACTACCTGTACCCGCCGGTTTTACAATTACAACCGATGCCTGTAATGAGTATTACGCAAACGATTGCACCCTTCCGAAAGAACTTATGCCTGAAGTCTGGGCTGCCATGAAGCTGACCGAAGAGACTATGGGAATGAAGTATGGCGACCCCTCCAACGCTTTGCTTGTGTCGTGCCGTTCAGGTGCACGCAAATCGATGCCCGGAATGATGGACACTGTGCTGAACATCGGCCTTTGCACCGCTACTATTCCCGGTTTCCTGAAGAAGACCAATAATCCCCGTTTCGTTTGGGATTCCTACCGCCGGTTGATCATGATGTACGCCGACGTCGTTATGGAAAAAGCTGAAGGAATTGAACTTGGCGAAGGAAAAGGGATCCGCAAGCAGCTTGATGAAATGCTTAATGAATTCAAGAAAAAGAAAGGTTATAAGTCAGATACCGATATTTCTGCTGATGAGCTTAAGGATCTTGCAGAAAAATTCAAGAAAAAAATCAAACAGGTTCTCGGCCAACCATTCCCTGATAATGCAAAGGAACAGCTCGAAGGAAGTATCAAGGCTGTTTTCAAGAGCTGGAACGGTAAGAAGGCTGTATCTTATCGCCGTATCGAAGGAATTCCTGACGACTGGGGCACAGCCGTTAACGTTCAGGCTATGGTATTCGGGAACATGGGCGACTCATCTGCAACAGGTGTCGCGTTTACACGCAACCCGGCTACAGGTGAGAACCAGTTTTATGGGGAATGGCTCGTGAATGCGCAGGGAGAGGACGTTGTTGCCGGGATCCGGACCCCGAGTCCATTAAACAACGAAACCAAGAATGAGCAGAATAAGCACCTGATGAGCATGCAGGAGTCAATGCCCAAGACATACAAGGAACTTGTGGGGATCCGCCAGATCCTTGAGAAGAATTTCCACGATATGCTTGATATCGAATTTACAATTCAGGAGAACAAACTCTTTATGCTTCAGTGCCGTGTGGGAAAAAGGACCGGCACCGCAGCCGTAAACATGGCAATGGACATGCTGAAAGAAAAACTTATCGACGAAAAAGCGGTTGTTACCCGTGTCGATCCGGCACAGCTTGATGAGCTGCTTCACCCGATTTGCGATCCTGCCGCCGAGAAAAAAGTCACCCCAATTGCTAAAGGTCTGCCCGCCGGCCCTGGTGCTGCAGTTGGTAAAATAGTGTTCAGTGCCGAGGATGCAGTTGCCTGGACCAGGAAAGGACAAACGGTCATCATGGTTCGCGAAGAGACAAACCCTGAGGATGTTGAAGGTATGCGTGCCGCCGTCGGTATACTGACCGCACGCGGAGGCATGACATCTCACGCTGCATTGGTTGCCCGTGGCTGGGGCAAGTGCTGTGTTGTGGGTGCAGGTTCACTCCATGTTGATGCATCGGCTAAAAAAATAAAAGTTTCCGGAACTGACCTGGTTTTAAAAGAGGGTGATGTTATCACGATCAACGGGACAAAAGGAAATGTGTACAAAGGTGCAATAGCTTTAATGGATGCTACGGAGAACCCAAGCTTCAAGTCATTCATGAAGATCGTTGATAAATACAGGAAAATGGGTGTCCGCACAAATGCTGATACTGCCGAAGATGCAAAAATCGCACGCGAGTATGGAGCTGAAGGTATCGGGCTCTTCCGTATCGAACATATGTTTTACGGTAAAGGATCAGAACAGCCATTGTTCCTTCTTCGTAAAATGATCCTAAGTGCCAATGAAGCTGAACGCCGTAAAGCACTGAATGAATTGTACAAATATGTCAAAAAAGATATGAAAGCCACCCTGGAAGCAATGGATGGTTTGCCGGTTACATTCCGCCTTATGGATCCGCCTCTTCATGAGTTCGTTCCGCAGGGAGCTGAAAAACAGGCTGAACTCGCCAAGGCACTTGGTATTAAGAAATCAGATATTACAAAACGGGGTGAAGCCCTTCACGAAAGCAATCCGATGATGGGTCACCGCGGAGTCCGCCTTGGCATTACCTATCCGGAGATTACCGAAATGCAGGTGCGTGCAATGTTCGAGGCAACAGCTGATCTTATCAAGGAGAAAAAGGACCCGAAACCTGAGCTGATGGTACCTGTAACCTGCGATGTATCGGAACTTGATGTTACTAAAAAGGTAGTTGACCAGGTTTATGCAGAAATCTGTAAAAAATCGGGACTTAAAAAAATCGATTATAAGTATGGTACCATGATCGAAATCCCAAGGGCTACCCTGCTTTCCGATCAGATGGCAAAATCCGCCGATTTCTTCTCATTCGGCACTAACGACCTTACCCAGATGACATTCGGATTCAGCCGCGATGATATCGGCGGATTCCTCAATGATTATCTTGATAAGAAAATGCTGGCAGCCGACCCGTTTCAGACTATTGACCAGGAAGGTGTAGGACAGCTGATTAAGATGTCGGTTGAAAAAGGACGGGCTACGAAACCAAATCTTAAAGTTGGTATTTGCGGCGAACAGGGAGGTGATCCTGCTTCTGTTGAATTCTGCTTCAAGACGGGATTGACTTATGTAAGCTGTTCCCCATACAGGGTTCCTATCGCCAGGCTTGCTGCTGCACAGTCGTCGATAAAATATGGAAAATAATTAATTTGTTATCCATTGACATTGAAAAGGGCGCCCTTACGGCGCCCTTTTACTTTTCAAAACTACCCCTGAACTATGCCTCTGCTTGTCTAACCATTATAAGGACCCCTGAGGATTAATATACCCTATCCTTTTTCTGGAAATAATTTATACATTTGGTAATTCTTTGAACAACCAGAAAAACCCCCAACAATGGTAACTCCCAATGATCTGAAGAATTACGGAATAGAAAATCCGGCTGAAATCCTTTATAATCCTTCCTTCAACACTCTCTTCGCTGAGGAGACAAAACCCGGATTGACAGGTTATGAAAAAGGGATAATAACCAAATCAGGAGCAATTTCAGTCGATACCGGAGTCTTCACAGGACGTTCTCCCTGTGACAAATACGTTGTAATGGACGATACTACCAGGGATACCGTTTGGTGGAAATCCGAAAAGGCAAAAGTCTCCGATAATAAGCCAATTTCAAATGAGATCTGGGAACACTGCAGGAGATTAGCAGCAAAACAGCTTTCCGGGAAAAGGCTTTTTGTTGTCGACTGCTACTGCGGAGCAAATGTAAATACCCGTCTCGCTGTGAGATTTGTGCTGGAGGTTGCATGGCAGGCACATTTTGTTAAAAATATGTTTATAAGACCCGAACCTGAAGAGCTTGAAAATTTCACTCCGGGGTTTGTGGTTCTCAACGCCTCAAAAACAACAAATCCCGACTGGAAAAAGCAGGGGCTCAATTCAGAGAATTTTGTCTTCTTCAACCTTAAAGCCGGGATGGCTGTAATTGGAGGAACCTGGTATGGCGGTGAGATGAAAAAAGGGATATTCTCCGTAATGAATTATTATCTTCCCCTCAGAGGTATCGCCTCGATGCACTGTTCTGCCAATGTGGGCAGAAAGGGAGATGTTGCCATTTTCTTCGGGCTCTCAGGTACCGGAAAAACAACCCTTTCAACAGATCCCGACCGTGCACTCGTAGGTGATGACGAGCACGGATGGGACGATGACGGGATATTCAATTTCGAGGGAGGATGCTATGCCAAGTGCATCAAGCTTAGCCGAAAAAATGAACCAGACATTTATGATGCCATCAGACGCGATGCACTTCTTGAAAACCTGGTTGTATTGTCAGACGGCACAATTGATTTCAACGACGATTCTAAAACGGAGAATACCAGGGTCTCCTACCCTATCTACCATATTAACAATATAGTAAAACCAGTTTCCAAAGCCGGTCATGCAACCAGGGTAATATTCCTGTCAGCCGATACATTCGGGGTTCTTCCCCCGGTCAGCCGGCTCACCGAAGAACAGACCAGATACTATTTTCTCAGCGGCTACACCGCCAAGGTGGCTGGGACGGAAAGAGGGATAGTCGAGCCAGTTCCATCATTCTCAGCATGCTTCGGGGCAGCCTTCCTTATGCTCGATCCAATCATTTATGCGAATGAGCTCACCAGAAAAATGAAGCTTCACAATGCTGAAGCGTGGCTTGTAAATACCGGTTGGACAGGAGGGCCATACAGCACGGGAAGCCGTTTGGATCTCCCTACCACAAGGCTGATAATCAATTCTATACTTGATGACTCAATAAAGAAATACGAATTCAGTACCCTTCCTGTTTTCAATCTGAGGATCCCCGACAAAATTGACGGTGTAAGGGCAAATCTGCTCGATCCTGCAGAATCATGGGATTCTCGTGTAAAATGGCATCTTGCCGCCACCGATCTGGCATTGAAATTCATTAACAACTTCAGCAAGTTTGCATCGAACGAAGAGACTGCTGCGCTGGCGGAATCCGGACCCAGGATATGACAATCAGACAAAAAAATGAGTATTGTAAAATTATTGCTCACTCTGATATTATCATACCTCCTGGGATCAATTGCCACTGCCGTGTGGGTTGGAAAGATCTTCCATAAGATTGATATCAGGGAGCACGGAAGCGGCAATGCAGGGGCTACGAATGTAATAAGGGTTCTTGGCTGGAAAACCGGCGTTCCGGTTCTGCTGCTCGACATTTTTAAAGGATGGACAGCTGCCATGCTCCCGGTATTTTTCAACCTGGCAGGCGAAGGAACCGCACTTATGACCAATTACCAGATCGCGGCCGGACTGGCTGTTGTCATTGGTCATATTTATCCGGTGTTTGCCGGGTTCCGTGGGGGGAAGGGAGTGGCAACAATTACCGGCGTACTGCTGGCGATACATCCGCTGCTTACAATATCCTGCTTCGGAGTCTTCCTGTGCGTCCTTCTTATCTCAGGTTATGTTTCACTATCTTCAATGATAGCAGGGATAGCCTTCCCGGTTTTTCTGTTCCTTTTCTTTGATACTCCTTCAGTATTTTTCAAAGTTTTCTCCGTGGCGGTGGCCATCGCTCTCATATTCACTCACAGGAAAAACATTTCAAGACTTCTTGCGGGGGAAGAACCAAAGCTCATCAGAAAGAAATCCTAAAATTGTTCCAGTATCTGTATCCTCTTGAGGATCGGAGGGTGAGTCGCGAACAGGTTGGCAAATGAAAATTTGACTTTTTCGTCACCTTCCTGGGGATTTTCAATGAACATCTGTGCAACATCCTTCCTTCTGACAGCTTCTATCGTCGGATCGGCAGACACTTTCCTCAATGCTGAGGCCAGTGCCTGCGGTCTCCTTGTAAGCTCTGCAGAACCAGCATCGGCAAGATATTCGCGCTTCCTTGACAGGGCAAACCTGAAGAGCGAGGCAAGAAGGTAACCGAAGAGAGCAAGAATAAGAGCTATAAAAATACCGCCTCCCTCTTTTTTGCCCCTGCCGATATTTCCAAATCTCATCGATCGGAAAAGCATCTCCGTTATAAAACCGAAAATGCCGACAAAGACAATTGAAATTATAAGAAGTCTCACATCCCGGTTCCTGATATGAGTTAGTTCATGCGCTATCACTGCTTCAAGCTCATCATCTTCAAGCTTACCGATAATGCCCCGTGACAGCGAGATTGTATATGTCTTTTCGCTTATTCCACTCGCGAAAGCATTCAGTGAGTCATCCTCAATAATATTTACTTTCGGCATCTGCATTCCGGTCGAGATACAGAGGTTTTCAACAAGATTATAGACTCTTTTGTTTTCCTTTCTTTCAAGAGGCTTTGAATTTGTTGCAGCATTGATTATTGATGTGTGCGAAAACCAGGCAACAAGGAACCATACCGCAACTCCTATTGTGATCCATGGGATAGTTGACAGGAATGTGCGGTTCACATTAATCAAACCCATTTGTTCACGATCAAGCTGCATCGATGTAAAAAAGAGGAAAAGCCAGGTAAGACCATAAAATACAAGCGGGAACATGAGCAGGATCAATACCGAGTTCATGTTGTTCTTTCTTATCTGGCTTTGAAGTCCGAAGTACTTCATATTAATTGAACTTGATCTGAGGTGGTTCCTCTACCTGGGCACGCTTCTCCCCAAGGTCGAACATTGGCTCGCGCCTGAAGTTGAAAAGAGTGGCGATTAGGTTCGAAGGGAAGAGTTCGGTCGCAGTATTGAGTTCCTTTGTTGCAGAGTTAAAGAATCTACGGGCTGCCGCAATCTTGTTTTCAATATCCGAAATCTCATTCTGAAGATCAAGGAAGTTCTGACTGGCTTTAAGGTCAGGATAAGCTTCCACCGATACCTTCAAACCATCAAGGGCGCTTGATAGTCTGGTCTCGGCGGTTATCTTTTCATTTATCGTGGTCGCTTTCATGGCATTTGCACGAGCCTCGGTTATCTCAGTCAGTACACCCCTTTCATGCACCATGTAGCCCTTAACGGCTTCAACAAGCTGGGGTATAAGATCATGCCTTTGCTTCAGCTGAACATCCACATCGGCAAACGCCTGCTCCCTGTTGTTCCTGAGCCTTACGAGCCTGTTGTAAAGCGAGATTGCGAAGAATACAAGGAGAATAATGATCGCAAAAATTACTAGTAATACTGCCATTTTTTTTTGATTGATTAAGGTTAATAAATATTGTCAATAAAGTAAATTTGAAACTAAAGATAGGTATTTTTGGCAGATATATTGCCCGATAGTTTTTTAATTAAACCGCCTTATTGTATTATATTACTTAAAACATATTATATGGAAAAGAGTTTGAAAGGAACAAAGACAGAACAGAACCTCCTCAAAGCCTTTGCAGGAGAATCTCAAGCAAAGAACAGGTATGAATTTGCCGCCAAAGTGGCAAAGGAGGAAGGATATGAACAGATTGCCGCAATATTCCTTGAGACAGCCTCTCAGGAGCAGCAGCATGCAAAAAGGTTTTTTAAGTTTCTTGAGGGCGGCAAGCTTGAAATAACAGCCTCATATCCGGCAGGAAAAACAGGATCAACCATAGAGAATCTCGGGGCTGCCGCAGACGGGGAACATGAAGAATCAAATGACCTCTATCCGGCGTTTGCAAGGGAGGCTGAAGCTGAAGGTTTCATAACCATTGCCACGGCATTCAAGGCAATAGCGTCTGCTGAAAAAACACATGAAGACAAATACAGGAAGCTTCTCGACAACGTGATGAAAAACAGGGTTTTCGAACGCGAGGGGAAAGTATTCTGGTACTGCAGGAAATGCGGATATGTTCATTTCGGGTCCAAAGCCCCAAAGAACTGTCCGGCATGCCTGCATCCGGAAAGCTATTTCGAACTTAAGGCTGAAAACTACTAACAGATGAGTGAAGGAAAGAAAATGCTTGAGCTTATTCTCAGGCGACAGAGTGACAGAAAATACAGTGATAAACCTGTAGAACAGGAAAAGCTCGATCGTATTCTTGAAGCAGGCAGAATGGCTCCTTCTGCCTGCAATGCACAGCCCTGGAAATTTATTGTTGTCACCGATCCGGCACTGCTAAGCAGTATGACTGAAGCGGCTTCCGCCAAACTTCTTGGTATGAATGGTTTTGTCAGTCAGGCCCCGGTCATAATCGTTATTGTCAGGGAAAATCCTAATTTCTCTTCCAAAGTCGGCGGAACAATCAAACAAAAAGACTACTCTCACATAGATATCGGGATTGCCACTGAGAATATTTGCCTGCAGGCATTGGCTGAGGGTCTGGGATCATGCATCCTGGGCTGGTTTGATGAGAAACAGGTGAGGAGTATCCTTGAAATTCCCTCATCCAAAAGAGTCGAGCTGATAGTTACGATCGGATACTCGCTCAGCGAATACAGGACCAAGAAACGAAAGCCCGTGGAGATGACGGTTTCGTACAATAAATATTAGATTTTCCGCCCCCCTAACCCCCTGAAGGGGGAGTTTCCGCTGGCGCGGATTTGTAATCCGTGCCGTTTTAACCCACCCCCAGCCCCCCGCCGAAGCGGGGCAGGCTCTCCAGGGAGGGGAGCCTTGAGCCCAACCCCAATTAATTCAATAATTCGAGGGCTTCTTTAATTCTCTTCACTGCTTCAACTAGCAATTCATCTGAATTTGCATATGATATCCTTATGCAGTTCGGCGCACCGAAAGCATCTCCACCGACTACTGCAACCCTTGCCCTGCCAAGAAGGAAGAGAGCAAGATCGTCGGAATTGCTGATCGTGGTATTTCCATCTGATTTTCCAAGATACCATGATATATCGGGCATCACATAGAACGCCCCCTGAGGGACCTTTATCTTCAGTCCTTTAACCTCATTCAGCAGACCGCAGATAAGATCGCGGCGCCGGTGAAATGCCTCCCTCATCATCTGCTGCGATTCATCTTTTCCTTCGATTGCTGCAAGGGCCGCTCTTTGAGCAATGGAGCAGACCCCTGATGTAAACTGCCCCTGGAGCTTGTCGCACGCTTTTGCCACCCAGAGCGGAGCACCGATATAGCCGATTCTCCATCCTGTCATTGCATATCCCTTTGAAACTCCGTTAACTGTAATTACCCGGTCGTAAATAAAATCGAAAGATGCCAGACTGACATGTTTGCCTTCAAAAATAATGTGCTCATATATCTCATCGGAGATTATAAAAAGACCTTCATGCTTTTCGACTATCCTGGCGATCTTTTCCATCTCTTCACCTGTATAAACCATCCCGGTCGGATTCGAGGGCGAATTGAAAATTATAAGTCGTGTCTTGCCTGTAATTGCCGATTCAAGCTGGCCGGGGCTGATCTTGAAGTCATTCTCAAGCTTTGCTTCAACAACTACCGGCTTGCCACCGGCAAGGATAATCTGGTCGTAATAGCTTACCCAGTAGGGCGCAAGAATTATTACCTCCTCCCCCGGATTGATAATTGACAGAATTACATTGATGAGAGAATGCTTCCCTCCTGCCGATACAATTATCTGATCGCTTGTATAGTTAATGCCGTTTTCTTCCCTGAATTTCTTCGAGATGGCATCCCTGAGATCATTATAACCAGGAACGGGAGGATATTTTGTATAATTCTCGTCAATAGCCCTTTTGGCTGCCTCCTTTATATAATCAGGCGTATTGAAATCGGGCTCCCCAAGGCTTAGACTAATGATATCCAGACCTTTTGCCTTTAATTCCCTGCTCTTCTGAGCCATTGCAAGTGTCTGGGAAACTGATAAGGATTTTATTCTGTCAGATAGGTATTCCATAATCATAATTTTGAAGTGAAAATTTTTATTAGGCCGGAATCAAATGTATAAAGTAAAAATCAAAAACAAAATAAAATTTTCCCGCAGATAGCGCAAAATATCTTACGTTTGCATAATAATCTGTACTGACATGGAATATCTTATTGATATAATAAAAATCGTTGTTCCGGCTCTGCTGGTCCTCGTTACTGCGTGGATAATCTTACGGAATATGATTAAGAACGATCAGGAGAAAAGGAGGCAGGAAATAATCCTTCAGGGTGCCAGGAGTGTCACACCCATTAAGCTCCAGGCATATGAAAGGATAGTCCTTTTTCTTGAAAGAATATCTCTCGAATCTTTGCTAATGAGGGTCAGCGCTCCCGGGATGACGGCCTCACAGCTCCAGTCTGCTCTTACGACTACAATCAGGAGCGAATTCGAGCACAACCTGTCACAGCAGATATATATGAGCCCGCAGGCCTGGGAAGTGGTCAGGAACGCCCGCTCCAATACAATCAAGATTATCAATAACGAAGCCGAAAAGCTTAAGGGCGATGCTCCAGGTATAGAACTCAGTAAACAACTTCTCGGCAAAGTGATGGAACTCGATCAGGAGCCGACAAGGGCAGCGATCGATTATATCAAGAGCGAAGTCGGTAGGATGATTTAAAGCAACTCCACGCTTCTTTTCACGAATGTGCTCAGATCCTCTCCCCTCAGCATATTATTGGCAAGCAATGCAAGGTCGATAAGCTGTTTGACAATTTTGCTGTTTGATCCGAAACTTTCAAGGATCTCTTTCCTTGCCGATTCGATTGTATCGAGCTCCTTGCGAAGTTTCTCAAGATCATCCTTCTCAAACTGGCTGATCTCTTCCGGTTTTTTCTTGCCGTGCTCTTTTTCCATGAATGAGATCTCCTCCCTGAGCCTGTCGTGTTCGGTGTTGTTTTCCACTAGTTTTCCGCCCTCCTGCGACTGAAGGTCCTCCGATATCTTTACCACAAGCGGATGGTTAACATTGACCACAAGGTTGAAGCTGTCGGGAAGCTCGCCGTAGAAATTCATCCCGCCGCCAAGCTGTGACATCTCCTTCATCCTGCGCATAAATTCCGACTGGGTAATAATGACCGGCGCATCATTTTCGTCGAGAGTTTCGGGGACAGCATTATATATCTCCTTCGATTTAACCCTGACGTTGAAAACGCTTTTCAGATCATCCTGTTGAACCTGCGAAAGCTTTGATTTTTTGGACTCCTCCTTGAGAATAAGCTTGTCAATCACATCAGAGTCAACCCTTACAAACCTTGAATCCTTCAGTTTTGTCTCGAGATGATTGATCAGGTGAATGTCAAGCTGACCATCGAGGTTGAGCACATCATAACCTTTGCTTTTTGCCTTTTCGATATATGTAAACTGATCTGTTTTATTTGTTGAGTACAGGTAAACAAGTGTCTTATTCTTGTCAGTCTGGTTCTCCTTAATCAACTTTTCGTACTCATCGAGTGTAAAATACTTGTCATCTGTTGTCTTAAGCAGGGCAAACTTGGAGGCCTTTTCATAGAATTTTTCCTCCGTTATCATACCGTACACAATAAAGAGTTTCAGATTATCCCATTTCTTTTCAAACTCTTCGCGGTTATTCTTGAAAATATCATTGAGCCTGTCAGCAACCTTCTTTGTTATATGGGAAGAAATCTTTTTTACATTTGAATCGCTCTGCAGATAGCTCCTTGAAACGTTTAGCGGTATATCGGGAGAATCGATTACACCGTGCAGAAGGGTAAGAAATTCGGGAACGATCCCTTCGACGGAATCAGTAACGAATACCTGGTTGGAGTAAAGCTGTATCTTATTCTTCTGGATCTCTATGTTTGATTTTATCTTCGGGAAATAGAGTATGCCTGTAAGCTTGAACGGATAATCAACGTTCAGGTGGATGTTGAACAGAGGATCATCCCCGACCGGATAGAGCTCCTTATAGAATTTAAGGTAGTCTTCCTCTTTAAGGTCAGCAGGTTTCAGTGTCCAGGCCGGTTTAGTGTTGTTTATGATCTTATCTTTTCCGGTTTCGACATATTTCCCGTCCTTCCATTCCTTCTCCTGTCCGAAAGCGATCTCAACGGGAAGAAATTTACAGTATTTCCTGAGAAGCGCCTCAATCTTGTTCTCTTCGAGGAAATCCTTCGATTCCTTGTCGATGTAAAGTATCACGTCAGTTCCCCTGGTCTCCCTGGTTGTCTCTTCAATCTGATATTCAGGACTCCCGTCACAGGTCCACTTTACTGACGGTTCCTTTTCATCCCACGATTTTGAGATCACTTCAACCTTGTCCGACACCATGAAGGACGAATAGAAACCAAGACCAAAATGTCCGATCATTGAATTGACCTGATCCTTGTATTTTTCGAGAAAATCATTTGCGCTCGAAAAGGCTATCTGGTTGAGGTATTTGTCGATCTCGCCGGATGTCATTCCGATACCTGAATCGGAGACCTTTATTGTTTTCTTCTTTTTGTCCACTGAAACCCTGATCGTAAGGTCCCCCAGATCTCCCTTATAATCGCCTGCCGAGGCAATTGCCTTCAGCTTCTGGGTTGCATCAACCGCATTTGAAATAAGTTCGCGCAGAAATATCTCATGATCAGAATAGAGGAATTTCTTTATTATCGGAAATATGTTCTCGGTGGTTACTCCTATTTTTCCAGTTTGCATATCGGTATTTTTAATGGTTAAACATGATCAACGCGGTTAACCTTTCAAAAGATATGCCGTTCATCCGGTACTGACAAACCGTCAGGCGTCAGGCGTCTTGCATCTGACATCAGGCGTCAGGCGTCAGGCATCAGGAACTATTTCTTACTGTTTCTTATGTCAACGTTTGATTTGAACATCCATATACCCTTTTCAAGGTTATAGGCGTCATATGAGAAATCAGGACCGTAGTATTCCCTGTTGCCTTTTAATGCCGGAGAGACTGGAACCAGATGATCAAATACTATTGATTTGTCTGAAACGAATTTAAGTGATACCACTGCTTCGGAGCTGTATTCAAGAACCTCCCTGAATTTTGCCGGATTTCCTGAGCCAAACACTCTCCGGCCAAAAATAATCCCCCCTTCAGGAGTGAAGCTAATCACATCAATGATCTTCCTGGTGATTGAAGGATTTCCGAAATCAATTCCCAGAAGCATCCAGTAGTTATCGTTTCCTTTCCCGAATTGCCTGAGATCATAATAAAGAGCTCCGTACCAGTCTTTTTCGGTATAAGTAACATCACTTTTTACCGTCGCTTCACTGTATTTGCCATCAAGCCGGTAAACCCTGTTCTTCTTTCCTGTGTTGTTAATAAAATAACAGTAATACCTGCTTTGGGAATCCTTAAGGATCAGGTTCCATGTAATAATTTTCAGCCGGGAATTTTTTGAGGTGATCTGCCCAAGGTATTTCAGGTTTTCGAATTTATGCGTGAATGCCGTATCGGATTCTGAATAGCCGTCAATTATAAATTTTATTGAATCATTGATTCTTATCCTGGCAGTGTCGTCACGGCTGGCAACCAGTCTGGAGAAAAGTTTCTCAAGGATCACTGAAGTATCCGATCCTGAAGCCTTTACATCAGAGACTGAAAATAATTGTGTTGAAATAAGGATAATTATAATAAGAATTCTTTTCATGTACCCGGTGTGTATTTCTGAGTGTCATCAAGGAGAGCACCAATCTGCCTGCATGCCAGCGTGATCTCTTCTTCGCTGATGGTGAGGGGTGGTGCGATCCTGAATGAATCGTTACAGAAAAGGAAATAATCAAGTATCAGGCCAAAATCCGGGGCTTTGGAGATTGCATACCTGACATATTCAGGCTTTTTGAGCTGAACTGCAAGAAGGAGCCCCTCCCCTCTTATCGAAGAAATAAGGTCATGCCGCAGCATATCCCTGAAGAGCTTTGATTTGCCGGTACAAGATCCAATGAGATTTTCTTCGATTAGCACTTCCATTGATGCCAGTCCTGCAGCACAGCAAACCGGATGACCTCCGAATGTTGTGATATGTCCCAGTGGCGGGTTCGACATCAGTGATGACATTATTTCTCCCGATGAAATAAAAGCACCCAGCGGCATTCCTCCTCCCAGGGCCTTGGCAAGAAGAAGAATATCAGGAACTACCCTGAATCTGTCAAGTGCAAACATGTAGCCCAGGCGTCCGAATCCTGTCTGAATCTCATCGAATATTAGAAGAGATTTCGTTTCGCTGCATTTTTGTCTTAACATTTCAAGGAACCCTTTTTCGGGCCATATTATCCCGGCTTCACCCTGTACAGGCTCAATTACGACGCATGCAGTTCTTTCATCTATTATTTCAAGGGAACGGGGATCGTTGAACCTGGCCCGGAATGTATCAGGCAGCATTGGTCTGAATGCATTCCGGAATTCTTCGCTGCCCTGGATGCTCAGAGCACCGTGAGTGCTTCCGTGATATGAATTCTCAAATGAAACTATCTTACTGCGGCCCGTGAATCTCTTGGCCAGTTTCAGTGCCCCCTCTACTGCCTCACTGCCCGAATTGACAAAATAGACACAATCGAGGGAGGGTGGAAGTGAGCCGGCAAGGTATCCGGCATATTTTACCTGGGGGCTCTGGATCATTTCTCCGTATACCATCAGATGCATATAGGAATCAACCTGTTCTTTCACAGCTCTTACGACTTTCGGATGCCTGTGGCCGGTATTGCTTACCGAGACTCCCGAAATCAGATCAAGATATTTCTCTCCTGAAGGGCCATAAAGAAAAACACCTTCAGCTCTTTCTATTTCAAGAAGGAGTGGAGAAGGAGAGGTTTGTCCGAGATGTTTAAGGAAAAGTTGCCTGTTTATAGACATTTGACAATCGGCTGATTATCTGGCCATCACGTTAATGTCGTTCAGGAGTGAATCCCTGAATGATTTTCCAACCGGAATATTTTTAATCGTATGACCAACCATAAGATCAAGGGAGCTCTCCTTGATTGCCTGGATCATGCTCTTGTTTATGATAAATGACCTGTGCACCCTTATAAATACTCCTGATGGAAGCTGGCTCTCGATGGCTTTCATTGTAAAATGAATAGTGAACTTGTCGGTATTTGTGTTAAGTGTGACATAGTTTTCAAGTGCCTCCACAAAAACTATTTCCCTGAGCTTAAGCTTTACCAGTGAAGAGCCCTTTTTAATGAAAATTTCCTCATCGCCCGACTTGCTGATCTCTTTTGGAGAGAAATATCGTACCACTTTGTCGATCGCTTTGCAGAACCTTGCATATGAAACAGGTTTCAGAAGAAAGTCGACAACATTGAAATCAAAAGCTTTCAGTGCAAATTCCCCGCCGCCCGATACAATGATAATATTTGGCGGATGGTCGAGGCTTCCGATAAGATCGAAGCCGTCCATTTCCGGCATTTTAACGTCAAGCAGTATAAGGTCGACTTCCTTCTGTTTCGAAATTTCATTCCTTGCGGTAACAGGGTCGTTAAATACACCAACGAGGTTCAGGGAGGCATATTTATTGACATAGCCTTCAAGGAGTTTGCAGGTCAGTTTATCATCATCGACAATTATACAGTTCATTGCTTTCTTATTTGAACCGGGATTAGTGTATCAAAAATAGTAAAAAAATTGGAACTAAGGTCATGATCATAATTTAATATGATGTTTATGGTTTTTCAAACACCGGATTTGTTCAGGATTTTGGATTACTTCTGCAGATAACATGTTATAAGTGGATTTGTTAAAAAAAAGGGGGTGTTTATCAAACACCCCCAAGCAATCTCAATCGATTAAGATTAAAGACCTTTGTTAAGTGCCGGGGCAGGTTTGAATTTCACAACTTTCTTTGCAGGAACATTCAATTTTGCATTGGTACGGGGGTTGCGCACAACTCTTGCACTTCTTTTGGCAACTTTAAAGGTACCCATGCCCGGGAGCTGGATTCTCTGACCTTTTTTCATTGCTTTTCCAAAAGCTGCCACGAATGCGTTCAAAGCCTTGCCTGAATCTTTGATCGAAAGACCAGCATCACCAGCAATCTCATTTACTAATTCTTTTTTTGTCATAATGAAAGATTTAAGGGTTAGACCAATGTTTCTAATTGGGTACAAATATATTTCATTTTATATCATGTGCAAATAATTTTCGTCTATTTTGCTCAAATAGTGCCGGTTTTAGTACAAAAAGAGGTATTTTTCCGGGAATTCGCCAGTTCATCAAAAAACGTCGCAATACTTTATCAATTCAACGTTTCCGCATTTTGGCGTTTCAATATGTTTAAATCCTGTTAATAAATAGTTCATCTGCTTGATAATCTGATATTTCTATTATTTTGTATAAAAATTCCAAAAAGTTAAAAAAATATTATCTTTGCGGCGGCTGAAAGGAGAAATGGAGAAATGGCAGAGTGGTCGAATGCGGCGGTCTTGAAAACCGTTGTCCGCCTATCGGTGGACCGGGGGTTCGAATCCCTCTTTCTCCGCCAAAGGCATCAGATCAGACCCGCAGCAATTGCTGCGGGTTTTTGTTTTATGAA
>DAIUKI010000005.1:0-21317 GCA_036848255.1 Bacteroidales bacterium
ATAAAAATGGCAGATCTTAAGAAATTTGCAGAAGAACTGGTAAACCTGACTGTAAAAGAGGTAAATGAACTGGCAAAAATACTTAAAGAAGAGTATGGCATTGAACCCGCTGCAACCGCAGTTGCAGTTGCCGGTCCGGCAGCCGGTGCCGATGCACCCGTAGTTGAAGAGAAAACAAAATTTGATGTTATTCTCAAAGCAGCCGGTGGTCAGAAATTACAGATTGTTAAACTTGTCAAGGATATCACCGGTCTTGGACTGAAAGAAGCCAAAGCAGTAGTTGATGCTGCTCCGGGCCCTGTTAAGGAAGGTGTATCAAAAGAAGAAGCAGAAGCTATTAAAGGTCAATTAGTAGACGCAGGAGCCGAAGTTGAACTTAAATAAGTTATACCTGATTTTTGGGTTATAGGTTTGGTCCCGGGAATCCGGGACCGGGCCTTTTCGTTCTTTTAATTATAAGTTCACTTAATCCTTTTATAAATGTATTCAAAAAATACTGAAAGAATTAGTTTTGCCTCCAGGAAAAATCAGCTTGATTACCCCGATTTTCTTGAAGTTCAGCTGAAATCATTCGGAGAGTTTTTTCAGCTTGGAACAACTCCCGAGAACAGAAAGAAGGAAGGACTCTTCAAAGTCTTTACTGAAAACTTTCCGATTACCGATACAAGAAATAATTTTGTCCTCGAATTCCTCGATTATTATATCGACCCTCCACGCTATACCATTGAAGAGTGCATCGAACGCGGACTTACATTCAGCGTTCCTTTAAAAGCAAAACTTAAACTCTATTGCACCGACCCCGAACACGAAGATTTTGATACGGTGATCCAGGACGTATACCTTGGCACTGTCCCTTATATGACCGAAAGAGGCACTTTCGTAATCAACGGGGCAGAAAGGGTCGTAGTATCCCAATTACACAGGTCACCCGGTGTCTTCTTCGGACAAAGCATCCATGCAAACGGAACCAAGCTCTATTCAGCCAGGATAATCCCCTTTAAGGGATCATGGATTGAATTTGCTACAGACATTAATAATGTAATGTATGCATATATCGACAGGAAGAAAAAACTGCCGGTTACTACCCTTCTCAGAGCTATCGGTTTCGAGAGCGATAAGGAGATACTTGAAATCTTCAACCTTGCTGAGGAACATAAGGTATCAAAGACCAATATTAAGAAACTCGTCGGCCGCAAACTTGCTGCAAGGGTTCTGAAGACATGGGTCGAGGACTTTGTTGACGAGGATACAGGAGAGGTGGTCTCAATTGAAAGAAATGAGGTGATCCTCGACAGGGAAACAGTCATTGAAGCTGAACATGTCGATATGATAGTCGATTCCGGAGCAAAAGCAATACTCCTTCACCGGGAAGACTCTACCCTTTCGGATTTCGCCATTATTTATAACACTCTTCAAAAAGATCCCTGTAACTCTGAAAAAGAAGCAGTTATCTATATTTATCGTCAGCTTCGCAATGCTGAACCGCCCGATGAGGCAACTGCCAGAGATGTTATAGATAAGCTGTTCTTCTCGGATAAAAGGTATGACCTCGGGGAAGTTGGCCGTTACAGGATCAACAAGAAGCTTGGTCTCAATACCGATATAGACGTTAAGATACTTTCTAAGGAAGATATTATAAAGATCATTGGATACCTGATCGAGCTCATTAACTCCAAGACGGAAGTCGACGATATCGACCACCTGAGCAACAGGAGGGTACGAACCGTGGGAGAACAGCTCTTTGCACAGTTCGGAGTCGGCCTCGCCCGTATGGCACGTACCATCAGGGAAAGGATGAATGTAAGGGATAACGAGGTATTCACACCGGTTGATCTTATTAACTCTAAAACACTTTCATCAGTAATAAATTCGTTCTTTGGAACCAATCAGCTCTCACAGTTTATGGATCAGACCAATCCTCTGGCTGAAATGACGCACAAGCGCCGTATGTCAGCACTCGGCCCCGGAGGTCTGTCGCGCGAAAGAGCCGGATTTGAAGTAAGAGACGTTCATTACACACACTACGGAAGGCTCTGTCCGATTGAGACCCCTGAGGGTCCGAATATTGGCCTTATCTCATCTCTCTGTGTTTTTGCCAAGATCAACGACCTGGGATTCATCGAAACACCTTATCTCAGGGTGACTGATGCCAAAGTTGATTTCAGCCCCGAGGGTATAGTATGGCTCAGCGCTGAGGAGGAAGAAGAAAAAATGATTGCCCAGGCAAATGCACCGGTCCTGAAGGACGGCCATTTTGAGAATGCAAGGGCAAAATGCAGATATGAGGCCGACTATCCATTTGAGGAAGTGACAAAGGTTGATCTTATGGACGTTGCCCCGAACCAGATAGCTTCAATTGCTGCATCACTCATCCCCTTCCTCGAGCACGACGATGCAAACAGGGCCCTTATGGGATCGAATATGATGCGCCAGGCTGTGCCTCTTATCAGTCCAGAAGCACCGATTGTCGGAACGGGCCTCGAAGGACAGGTGATAAGGGACAGCAGGATACTTTATGCGGCTGAAGGTGATGGTATAGTCGAATTTGTTGATTCAAACGAAATAGTTATAAGGTATACCCGGACCGATGAAGAGAAATTTGTAACCTTTGATGATGATATCAAACGGTATACTCTTCCAAAATACAAGAAGACCAACCAGAATACCTGCATCAACCTGACACCGGTTGTAAAAAAAGGCGAGAAAGTTGCGAAGGGACAGGTCCTTACGGAAGGTTACGGAACTAAGAACGGTGAACTTGCACTAGGGCGAAACCTGAAGGTTGCATTCATGCCATGGAAGGGCTATAACTTTGAGGATGCAATAGTTATTTCAGAGAAAGTTGTCCAGGAAGACATGTTCACATCAGTGCATATCGATGAGTATCTTCTTGAGGTACGTGATACCAAGCGTGGTCTTGAGGAACTCACATCAGATATCCCGAACGTCAGCGAAGAAGCCACCAAGAACCTTGATGAGAACGGTCTTATAAGGATCGGGGCTCATATAATTCCGGGCGATATCCTGATAGGAAAGATCACTCCGAAGGGGGAATCGGATCCTTCACCTGAGGAAAAGCTCCTGCGTGCCATTTTTGGCGACAAGGCAGGCGATGTAAAGGATGCTTCGCTTAAGGCAGGACCATCGCTCGAAGGAGTTGTAATTGACAAGAAGCTTTTCACCCGTGCAATAAAGGACAGGAAGGCAAAAGCAGTTGAGAAGCCTCTTCTCGACAAGATCGAAGCCGATTTCAACAGAAGCGCTGAGGACCTTAAAGCTCGTCTTGTTGACAAGCTGTTCATCCTTGTAAACGGTAAAACATCACAGGGTGTCAAAGACTATCTTAACGTCGATATTATACCAAAAGGGAGCAAATTCACTCTGAAGCAGCTACAGGAGATTGATTTTCTCAATATCAATCCCAATAAATGGACAACAGACAAGAAGAAGAACGATAGCATCAAGCAACTCCTTCATAATTACATAATTAAACACAAGGAAATTGATGGTGTCTTTAAGCGCAAGAAATACAATATAACAATAGGTGATGAACTTCCGGCAGGTATTGTTCGTCTTGCCAAAGTCTATATTGCCAAGAAACGCAAGGTAAAGGTTGGTGATAAGATGGCGGGCCGTCATGGAAACAAGGGTATCGTTGCAAGGATTGTACGCCAGGAAGATATGCCATTCCTTGAGGATGGAACGCCTGTTGATATTGTTCTGAATCCCCTGGGTGTTCCCTCAAGGATGAACCTTGGGCAGATCTATGAAACAGTTCTCGGATGGGCCGGAAAGAAACTGGGACTCCAGTTCTCCACTCCTATCTTCGACGGGGCCACCATTGATCAGATCACGGAATATACCGAAAAGGCCAAATTGCCAAGATATGGCAAAACCTACCTTTATGACGGAGGTTCAGGTGAAAGATTTGACCAGCCTGCCACAGTTGGCGTGATTTACATGCTTAAGCTGGGGCACATGGTTGACGATAAGATGCATGCCCGTTCAATCGGACCTTATTCCCTTATAACACAGCAGCCCCTGGGTGGAAAGGCACAGTTCGGCGGTCAGCGATTTGGAGAAATGGAAGTCTGGGCACTGGAGGCATTTGGTGCCGCACATATACTCCAGGAGATACTGACTATAAAATCGGATGATGTTATCGGACGGGCAAAAGCTTACGAGTCAATAGTGAAAGGTGAGCCGATGCCGCAGCCGGGTATTCCGGAATCGTTGAATGTGCTGTTGCATGAGTTGAGAGGACTGGGCTTGAGCGTCATACTTGACTAACCTGCCTCATTTGTTTTTTTTAATTACAGGATAAATAAAATTCAGTATATGTCATTCAGAAGAGATAACAAAGCAAAAACAAGTTACTCAAAGATCTCAATAGGTCTTGCTTCGCCGGAGGAGATCCTCGATCGTTCCAGCGGGGAAGTCCTGAAACCTGAAACAATTAACTACAGGACGTATAAACCTGAGCGTGACGGATTATTCTGCGAAAGGATCTTCGGCCCAGTTAAAGATTATGAGTGTCATTGCGGGAAATACAAGAGGATCCGTTATAAGGGAATAGTTTGCGACCGTTGCGGAGTTGAGGTTACAGAAAAAAAGGTCCGCCGTGAAAGAATGGGACATATTTCGCTGGTGGTCCCGATAGCACATATCTGGTATTTCCGCTCATTACCCAACAAGATTGGTTATCTGCTCGGACTGCCGACCAAGAAACTCGATTCCATTATTTATTACGAAAGATATGTTGTAATAAATCCGGGTATAAAGGCAGTCGATGGTGTCAAATATCTTGACTTCCTTACAGAAGAGGAGTACCTCGAAATAACCGAGTCGCTTCCGAAGGAAAACCAGTACCTCGAAGAAACCCATCCCGACAAGTTCGTTGCAGATATGGGTGCCGAAGCGCTTTACAAACTGCTTGGCCGCATCGATCTTGATGAACTTTCATATTCACTCCGCCACAGGGCAAATAATGAGACTTCACAGCAGCGCAAGAATGAAGCCCTCAAGCGCCTTCAGGTTGTTGAGGCATTCAGGGATTCAAAGAATATCAATAAACCGGAATGGATGATTATCAAGGTAGTTCCGGTCATCCCACCGGAACTCAGGCCTCTTGTGCCTCTCGATGGCGGACGATTTGCCACTAGCGACCTTAATGACCTTTACAGAAGGGTAATAATAAGGAACAACCGCCTTAAGCGTCTTATCGAGATCAAGGCCCCGGAGGTTATTCTCAGAAATGAAAAAAGAATGCTCCAGGAAGCAGTCGATTCATTGTTCGACAATTCCAGAAAGGCGAATGCTGTCAAGACGGATGCTAACCGTCCTCTTAAGTCGCTTAGCGACAGTCTTAAGGGGAAGCAGGGAAGGTTTCGTCAGAACCTGCTCGGTAAAAGGGTTGACTATTCAGCACGATCGGTAATTGTTGTCGGTCCCGAACTGGATCTACACGAATGCGGTCTGCCGAAGGATATGGCAGCCGAGCTTTATAAGCCTTTCATTATCAGAAAACTTATTGAGCGAGGAATTGTAAAAACAGTTAAATCGGCCAAGAAGATTGTCGACAGGAAAGATCCCGTTGTATGGGATATCCTGGAAAACGTTCTTAAGGGCCATCCCGTCCTTCTGAACCGTGCTCCCACACTTCACAGACTTGGGATCCAGGCTTTTCAGCCAAAATTAATTGAAGGGAAAGCAATCCAGTTGCACCCGCTTTGCTGCACAGCTTTCAACGCCGACTTCGACGGCGACCAGATGGCAGTTCATCTACCTCTGGGCAATGGCGCCATCCTTGAAGCGCAGATGCTTATGCTTGCCTCGCACAATATCCTCAATCCAGCAAACGGAGCACCGATAACGGTACCCTCACAGGACATGGTTCTAGGTCTTTACTACATTACCAAAGGAAGAAAAAGCACCGCCTCAGATAAAGTAAGGGGAGAGGGGCTTGTTTTTTATTCTCCCGAAGAGGTGAATATTGCTTATAATGAAAATAAGATTGACCTCCATGCCATTATCAAGGTAAAAGTAAATGACAGGGTCGATGGCGAGCTGGTTAATCACCTTGTTGAAACCACAGTCGGACGCGTGATATTTAATCAATTCGTACCTGTGGAAGTAGGATATATTAATGAGATCCTGACCAAAAAATCGCTTAGGGATATTATCGGCCGCGTTCTGAAACTCTCAGGAACAGCAAAAACTGCCGCTTTCCTTGATGCTATCAAGAATCTGGGATTCTATTCGGCATTCAAGGGAGGACTTTCATTCAACCTTGATGATGTGATAATACCCGAGGAAAAGACAAAATTTGTCACCGAAGGTTATGAGCAGGTTGAGGAAGTGCTGAGCAATTACAGCATGGGATTCATAACAAATAACGAAAGATATAACCAGATCATTGATATCTGGACACATGTCAATGCCAGGCTGACCCAATCGCTGATGAAACAGCTTTCAAATGACAAGCAGGGTTTCAATTCGGTTTACATGATGCTCGATTCAGGCGCAAGAGGATCGAAGGAACAGATCCGTCAGCTTTCAGGCATGAGGGGCCTTATGGCTAAACCTCAGAAATCAGGTTCGGCAGGATCAGACATCATTGAAAACCCCATCCTATCGAACTTTAAGGAAGGTCTTTCAGTTCTGGAATACTTCATCTCAACACACGGTGCCCGTAAAGGTCTTGCTGATACCGCTCTTAAAACTGCTGATGCCGGTTACCTCACTCGACGACTGGTCGACGTTTCGCAGGATGTCATCATTAATGAGGAAGATTGCGGAACACTCAGGGGGCTGGTTGCCACGGCCATCAAGAAAAATGAGGAAGTTGTTGAATCCCTTTATGAAAGGATCCTTGGGCGCACAACTGTTCATGATGTTTTCCATCCGCTAACCGGGGAACTTATTGTAGAGTCCGGACAGGAACTTACAGAGGAGCTGGCCGGTAAAATTGAGGATTCGCCGATAGAGCAGGTTGAGATTCGTTCGGTTCTGACATGTGAATCCAAAAAGGGTGTGTGTGCGAAATGCTACGGACGTAATCTTGCCACCGGCCGGATGGTCCAGAAAGGTGAAGCAACCGGAGTTATTGCCGCACAGAGTATCGGTGAGCCCGGTACACAGCTTACCCTCCGTACATTCCACGTCGGAGGTACCGCTTCAAATATAACGACAGAATCGAGGCTGGTAGCAAGGTACAGCGGTATTGCCGAGATAGAGGAGATCAGATCGGTTCCAAAGAAGGATACGGAAAAAGGAGATATTGATATCGTGATCGGAAGGCTTGCAGAGCTCAGGATCATCGACAAGAAGACAGGAATTGCCCTCACTACCCATACCATCCCTTACGGTTCAAAATTATATGTGAAACCCGGACAGGAGGTTGAAAAAGGCAAGCTTATATGCGAATGGGATCCGTTTAACGCTGTAATCATCGCCGAACTTGGTGGTAAAGTTGCGTACGATCATCTTATTGAAGGTATTACTTTCAGGGAGGAATCGGATGAACAGACAGGATTCAAGGAAAAGGTGATAATTGAGAGCAGGGACAAAACCAAAAACCCGGCCATTAAGATTATGGGCCCGTTAAATGAGGAACTAAGGCTGTACAACCTTCCGGTTGGAGCTCATCTTGTTATCGAAACCGACAGGATGGCCGAACCCGGTGAGGTACTTGCCAAGATCCCCAGGGCTGTTGGCAAGTCGGGTGACATCACCGGTGGACTGCCGCGGGTTACTGAATTATTTGAGGCCCGTAATCCCTCAAATCCTGCAATTGTCTCTGAAATCGACGGAGAGGTCACTTTCGGCAAAATAAAGAGAGGAAACAGGGAAATCTCTATCAGGTCTAAAACGGAAGAGATAAAGAAATATCTTGTACCACTTTCAAAACAGATACTTGTACAGGAAAATGATTATGTAAAAGCAGGCGTTCCCCTTTCCGACGGAGCAATAACACCGTCAGACATACTCGCGATCAAGGGCCCGACTAAAGTCCAGGAATATATCGTTAATGAGATTCAGGAAGTATACCGGTTACAGGGTGTTAAGATAAATGACAAGCATTTTGAGATAATCGTTCGCCAGATGATGAGGAAAGTTGAGATCGTTGACCCGGGGGACACTAAATTCCTTGAGCGTCAGGTTGTCGATAAACTTGAATTCATGGATGAGAACGACTGGATATACGGAAAGAAATACATTGTCGATTCAGGTGATTCGCAAACCCTCCGTCCCGGAATGATAGTGACATCCAGGAAGCTCAGGGATGATAATTCTGTCCTGAAACGCCGCGACCTTAAAGTGGTTGAAGCAAGGGATGCTGTTCCCGCCACATCAAACCAGGTGCTCCAGGGGATTACAAGGGCAGCACTTCAGACAAACAGCTTCTTCTCGGCGGCATCCTTCCAGGAGACTACCAAGGTGCTCAATGAAGCAGCTATCCTTGGCAAGATCGACAAGCTTGAGGGACTGAAGGAGAACGTGATCGTAGGACATCTTATACCTGCAGGAACCGGTCAGCGCCAATACAATAGCATAATCGTGGGATCGCTCGAAGAGCTTGAGACCCTTACGGATTCTACTGTTGGAGCTGAATCGGAAAATAAAAGATAAAACGTTAAAAAGTGGACGACATGTCAGACCCGAAAAATCCTAATCAGATCAGCATTGAGCTGAATGAGGAGGTGGCTCAGGGGACCTATTCAAACCTGGCCGTTATTACGCATTCAGCTTCAGAATTTGTTATTGACTTTGTTCGCATTATGCCCGGAATTCCAAAGGCACAGGTGAAATCGAGGATAATCCTCACACCTGAACATGCCAAACGGCTGGTCGGGGCTTTGCAGGATAATATTGCCAAATTTGAAACTGTTCATGGGAAGATAAAGGAAGTCAAGGGCACTACACCTGTATTGCCCCTGACATTCGGTGGTCCGACAGCACAGGCCTGAAGAACCATATAACAATTGTTCTGTGAAGGAATACAGAATATCTTTTATTGGTGCAGGAAATGTATCAGGTGCTTTGTGTCGGCATTTGTACCTGTCGGGCTGCAGGATACGAAAGATAGTTTCACGAACCGCGAAAAGGGGACCCGCCCTTGCAATGTCGTGCAATGCTGAATGGTCGCCTGAATATAATTTTACAGACTTCGAGGACCTGATAATTGCAGCTGTTCCCGATGACAAATTAACAGAGGTACTTGCCAGGATCAAATGCAGTGAGAATACCATTGTCGCTCACACTGCCGGAAGCCATGGCCTTGATGTTTTCCCCTCTTTCCTTAAGCGTACCGGTGTTTTCTATCCTTTGCAGACCTTCTCTGAAAACCGTACCATATCATTCAGGAACCTTCCATTCTTCATTGAAGCTTCAGATCCGCAGTCCATGCAAATTCTTGGGGATATTGCTGAAAATGCCGGAGGCATGGTCCATTTTACCGACACTGCCAGCAGGAAGCTGCTGCATATCGCTGCAGTATTTGCCTGCAATTTCACAAACCATATGCTGACTGCCGGGAAGCTGATTACAGAAAAGGCCGGATTCTCATTCGGAGTTCTTGAACCGCTGATAAATGAGACAGTTTTAAAGGCTCTTGAAAACGGTCCGGAGAATTCACAGACGGGTCCTGCATTCAGAACTGACAGAGGTACTATTAAAAGACATCTTGATTTGTTATCTTTCTCGCCTGAATTGCAGGGGGTTTATAAAGAAGTAACAAAATCGATTATTAAATTCCATAAAAACCGAATCTGATGACCAATTTTAAGGAAGATCTCACCAGAGTAAAGGCATTTGTCTTTGATATTGACGGGGTGATGTCGCTCCAGACAATCAGCCTCAATACATTCGGGGTGCCTAACCGTACGGTGAACCTTCGCGACGGTTATGCAATCCAGCTGGCAGTGAAGAAAGGTTATCATGTGGCGATTATCTCGGGTAGCAATGCAAAGGAGTACCTTAAGAGGCTCAGACTCCTGGGGGTCAGGGATGTCTATCTAAACAGCAGGTCGAAGGTTGAGCATTTTAATAATTTCATTAAAAAGCACAATCTTCCGAAATCGGATGTACTTTTCATGGGAGACGACATCCCAGACTATGGTGTGATGAAGCTGGCCGGAGTGCCTGTCTGTCCTTCTGACGCCGACAGTGAGATCAGGAAGGTCGCTTTGTACATTTCCGACAAATGTGGGGGTGAAGGATGTGTAAGGGATGTCATTGAACAGGTTTTAAGACTTCATAACAACTGGATGGATGATGATGCATTTACCTGGTAACGGATGAAAACATTTCTGAAGCTTATCCGTTGGCCCAATCTTCTTATCGTGGCGCTTACTATGATACTGATGAGATATGCAGTCATTGAACCGGTTATCAGCAAGATATCGGTCGCCCTCAACAGCGGTTCGGGTGAATTGACTCCGCTATCGCTTAAGTTTCCATGGTACGATTTTCTGATACTTGTTATTGCCACACTTTTAATTGCAGCCGGAGGTTATATCATTAACGATTATTTTGACATAAAAACCGACCTGATAAACAGGGGAGAAGTTATTGTCGGATCGAAAGTCCCGAGGCGCAAGGCTATGCTCTGGCATAATGTTCTGAATGCTGCAGGTGTGATCATGGGTTTTTATGTTTCCTGGAAAGCAGGCTATTTCTGGATGGGAATTATGTTCCTGATCGTTTCGGGGTTGCTCTATTTCTATTCAGCTAGCTATAAAAGGCAGTTCCTTATCGGTAATCTTGTCGTAGCCGTACTTACAGCAATGGTCCCAATGCTTGTTGTCATTTTTGAATGGCCCGCGCTTTACAGGTATTATGCCTTAAACTCATCACCGCCGCCCCGGCTGGACATAATTTTTTATTGGGTTGGCGGATTTGCCCTTTTTGCATTTCTGACAACACTTATAAGGGAAATCATAAAGGATATTGAAGACTTTGAGGGCGATATAGCTTATGGACGGAATACTGTTCCCGTGGTTACCGGGATCGTGACTGCAAAAATTATTTCGATAGTCCTGATAGTGATAACTGTGGCGCTGCTTTTCATCGTCTGGCATTCCTTCCTGAATGATAAAATAACCCTGATATATATTTCGGTAACTGTTGTACTTCCAATGTTTTATGTCATATACAAGCTGTTTACCAGCTCAAACAAACATCAGGTGCACAGTGCAAGCCGGATGATGAAGATCATCCAGTTTTCCGGGGTTCTTTACTCGGTAATCGTAAAGTTGATCCTCGACAACAATCTGATTTGATATGATCATCGATGAGCTTAATCAGCGCCGTATTATAGTAGCTTCGCGTTCTCCAAGGCGACAGGAGCTTTTGAGGGATCTCGGGCTCAATTTTGAGGTTGTGGTCAGGGATTGGCCCGAAGAATTTCCACCCCACCTGAAATCAGAAGAGGTGGCCCTTCATGTGGCAAAAAAAAAGGCTGAGACATTCGGATCAGAAATCAGGGAAAACGATATAGTCATCACTGCTGATACCGTTGTGTGGTGCAACAACAGGATCCTTGACAAACCGGTGGACAAAGAGGATGCCCGGAGGATACTCCGTGAGATATCGGGTAACACCCATTATGTAATTACTGCGGTTTGCCTTCTGTCATCTGCAAAGCAAACATCGTTCTTTTCATCAACAAAAGTGACCTTTTCTGAACTTTCTGATGAAGAAATTGAATACTATATTTATAATTTCAACCCTTATGACAAAGCAGGAGCTTATGGTATTCAGGAATGGATCGGTCTGGCGGCCTGCACCAGCATTGAAGGATCATACTTTAATGTTATGGGTTTACCTGTCGAGCAGGTTTACCATGAATTACAGAAGTTTATTTTAAAATAGATCCCCTCCTGGGGGGCCGAGCGACCCAAATAATTAAACTATTAATAAAATGAAAAAAATATTTTCAATCTCCGTTCTACTATTATTAATTCTACCCGGAATCTCAATCCCACCTGATGAAGGTATTTGGATACCTCTCCTTATAGAGAAGTATAATATTAAACTGATGCAGGAGAAAGGGTTCCGGCTGTCAGCCGAGGATATTTACAGTGTTAACCGCGCATGCATGAAGGATGCTGTTGTTAGCTTTAACGGAGGCTGCACCGCTGAACTTATTTCGGGCGAAGGGCTCCTGATAACAAACCATCATTGTGGTTATAGTCTGATCCAGGAGCACTCCAGCCTGGAAAATGACTATCTCACAAACGGCTTTTGGGCAATGTCCCGGAAGGAAGAACTTCCCAATCCGGGCGTTACCGTTACATTGCTCAAATGGATGGAAGATGTTACGGAAAAGGTATTGACGGGAGTCACGGATGTAATGGCATCCGAAGAACGCGAAAAGCTCATATCTTCCAATATCGAAGGTATCCAGAAGAAAGCAACGGAAGGGACCAGATACAGGGCCATGGTGCGTCCTTTTTTCATGGGGAACCAGTATTTTCTTTTTGTGAATGAAACTTTCAGGGATATACGGCTTGTCGGAGCTCCTCCTTCAGCGATAGGTAAGTTCGGGGGGGATACCGATAACTGGATCTGGCCTCGTCACACCGGCGACTTCTCCATTTTCAGGGTTTATGCTGACATGAACAATCAACCGGCTGATTATTCTGCTGACAATATACCCTATAAGCCAGCATATTATTTCCCAATCTCAATAAAAGGGGTAAAGGAGGGCGATTTCACAATGGTGTTTGGCTATCCCGGATCAACTTCGGAGTATGTTCCATCATACCATATAGATATGATAAAAAACTATATCGATCCGGAAATGATCAGCATCAGGTCGAAAAAAATTGAGATCATTGATGAGGCCATGAACTCTGATCCGCTGATCAGGCTTCAGTATTCAGCCAAGAAGGCCGGTATTTCAAATTCATGGAAGAAATGGATAGGGGAGATTCAGGGACTTGAAAGGATGAATACAATAGGAAAGAAGCAGGCATTTGAGGAAGAATTAACCAAATGGATAATAGGAGATGGGGCCCGAAGCTCAAAATACGGGGATATTCTTCCTTCATATAAGGAATTATACGCCAATCTGAAAGAGTATACTCTTGTCAACAGCTTTACAAATGAAGTTTTTAATGGAGTTGAGGCTTTCAGTATTGCAAGAAATACAAGGGAACTTTCAGCCTTGTTTGAGAGTGAACAGACAGCTGACAATGAAGCTGTTCAGAAGGCCAGGGAAAGACTGATTGCATTTTCGCAGCAGTTTTTTAAGGATTATGACAGGGAGACTGACAAAAAATTGTTTGTTGAATTGATGAAGATGTACGGGGAATCGCTCGATTCAAAATGGCTGGCTCCGGCCTATGTTAAGCTTAAGAATCAGAAAAAAGGCGATTTTTCTGCCATTGCCGCTAAAATGTACGAAAATTCTGTATTTGCGGACGAACAAAAATATCTCGCATTCATAAAGGGCTTTAACAAATCTTCTGTAAAAAAATTGAACAAGGATCCATTTTACACCCTTTCATCTGATGCAGGAATATTTCTGGGCGAAAATGTCCGGCCCGAGCTTGGCAGGCTCAGCAGTGAATTGCAAAAGCTCAATAAAAGGTACATGAAACTCCAGATGGAGTATGACAGCAACAGGGTTTTCTATCCCGATGCCAACTCAACGCTCAGGGTCGCATTCGGGACAATTCAGGGATACAACTCAAAGGATGCCGTATACTTTAAGCCTGTCTCGACGCTGAGGGGCATTATTGAGAAGGATAACCCCGAAATTTATGATTATGATGTTCCCGACATGCTGAAGGAATTGTATGCAAAGCGCGATTATGGACGTTATTCCCAGGACGGTGAGATTCCGGTGTGTTTTATAGCAAATAACCATACAACCGGTGGAAATTCAGGAAGCCCGGTCATAAATGCTGAAGGTTACCTTATTGGAATTAATTTCGACAGAGCGTGGGAAGGAGTGGCCAGCGATATGGCATTCAATCCGGATCAGAGCCGTAACATTAGTCTTGATATCAGATATGCCCTTTTCATTATTGATAAGTTTGCAGGGGCAGGGTATCTTCTGAATGAGATGACGATTGTCGAATAGCTCTGTGGGGCAAATAGCCTTAGTACGACCTGATCTTTTTAAGCTTATCTGCATATCGCTCGTAGATAGCTTCCTGGGCAAATATCTGCTCCTTTACCCTTTCCTGTATTCTTTCATTCCTGGGTATGTCGCCTGTCGCCTGATTTATACCAGAGTCAGCTCTGCCAATCTTCTTCTCAGATGATTCAATTGAATTCTGAGCTTTCTTCTTTCTTTTTTCAAGCTCCTTAATCTCTACTTCCTTTTCTTTTTTGAGTGGTCCTTCCTCCATTGAAGCCAACAGGCCGGTTTGTTCCACAATTGCTGCACTTACGGTATTCAGCTCATTTGTCTGAATCGCAATATTTTCCTTTTCATTTGCAATACTGCTGTTATCGTTCTGAATTCCTTTTTGCATGCGTGATTTTTCATTCTCAAGCGACGATAATTCCTTCTGAAGATCCTTAAGCTTTTTCTCTTCAGCATCGGCTTGCTCTTTTGCTACCTCAATATATTGATTCTTAGCAAATTCTTTCATGAAATTGTGTACTTTTGAAAATTCAGGTTCGACAGTGGCACTTGTTATATATTGATCTTTACTTGTTTCAAAAGAGGCATAAAGAATAAGGATTGAGTCGAGTCTTTCAAGTTTGCTGTAAACGCTGATAGCATTCCTGCTGATGTCTTTAATTTTTGCACCCAGTATCTGCATTTCTCCGTTTTCAGTATTGACTTTCGATTTCGTACCAGCCTGCAGATCTCTGATCCATGCCTTGAGCGTCCTGTCATAGTCAGCTTCCGGGATTGTCACAGATAGCCCTGGTATCAGACCATTGCCTATTTGCAGCGAGTCCTCAGAAACAATGATCGGTCTCTGTGCATTGATCCCGAAAAAGGGAAGTAAAGCGAATAGAACAAGCGTAAACTTTATTTTCATAGCGATGGAATTTAATTCAACTTTTTAAAGATGTGTCTAAATATACAAACAATCAGATAAACAGATTGATCATTACAAATATACAAAATTTCAAAAATAGTACCAAGTATTATTTTATTGTTTATCAGGCTGTTATTTTAAAGGACGTGCTACAGGATTGTTAAAAAGGTTTTCATGAGGCATTTTTTCAATCCAAACTATTAATTTTATGGGTTACAATCACGAATGATTTTGTGAAAATTGGTTAAAATGTAATCTTTGCATGAGTGATGATACGGGAAGTATCAAATTTTATTACCTTTCAGCAGATAATCTGAATCTATGATAAGGATAATTGCAGATGAAAAAATTCCTTTCCTGAAAGGTGTGCTTGAGCCTTACGCCGAAGTAACTTATTTGCCAGGAAGTCAGATTAACAGGAATTCAATATCGGATGCAGATGCTTTACTTGTCAGGACCAGAACCAGATGCAATGCTAAGCTTCTTTCAGGTTCCGGCGTGAAATTTATAGGGACTGCCACAATCGGCTATGATCATATTGATACCGGCTTTTGCGAAAATAATAACATTAAGTGGACCAATGCGCGGGGATGCAACTCATCCTCTGTTATGCAGTATATTACTGCCGCCCTGCTGAGGATATCGGCAGAAGCTGGATTCACCCTGAAGAACAGAACCATTGGTATCATTGGGGTCGGAAATGTGGGATCAAAGGTTCAGAATGTGGCCGGTGCCCTTGGGATGAATATAATCATGAATGACCCGCCAAGGGAGAGGAGGGAAGGGAAGGATCTATTCTCAAGCCTCGACCAGTTATTGAATGTTTCAGATATTATTACCCTGCACGTACCACTTAATGTTGATGGCCAGGATAAAACATTGCACCTCTTCAATAAAGAAACTTTCAGCAAGGTCAGAAAAGGAGCCTGGTTCATTAATTCTTCCAGGGGGGAGGTAGCGGAGACTGAAGCCATAAAGGATGCCCTTGGAGAGGAAATCCTCAAAGGTGCAGTAATAGATGTCTGGGAGAGAGAACCAGAGATCGATATACCCCTAATGCACATGTCATTCCTGGCTACCCCTCACATTGCCGGCTATTCCGCCGATGGCAAGGCAAATGGCACCTCGGTGATACTAAGACATCTGTCTGAGTTTTTCAATTTTCCATTGAATGACTGGTATCCTGATGAAATTTCTGCTCCGCATGAACCAGTGATTGCAATTGACTGCAATGGCAAAAACAATGAGGAGATACTCAGAAGGGCTGTTTTTCATACATATAATATTGTTGAGGACGATATCAAGCTGAGATTCGATCCGTCACGTTTTGAAAAAGTGAGAGAAAATTACCCCGTCAGACGCGAATTCGACTCATTCACCATTGAATTGAAGGATGGAAATGATGAAATAACGCAACTCCTTAAATCTTTAGGGTTTAAAGTCGCACAATAGATTATTCTGCAGGGACCAGCTCCAAAGCTGCAGCATATTCCTTTACCTGAAATACAAATGCCTGAAGTCTCGTATCGAGCGAAACTGAATCCTGACCGTCGTATGCTATATTGATAAACGGAATATTATTATGATCCTTTCGGAATGAATCGCTCACTGAAGCGATAAGCGTTCCGGGCATGCATGTGAAGGGAAGGATTGCAGCAAATCCCGACACTCCTCTTTTTGAAAGAGCCACAGAGGTTCCCATTGCTATCGGAGGATCACCGTCATAAAACTCATTTACATAGGTGTTGCAGAGTTTCAACATATCATGAAGCGAAACATCCTTTTCGTGATCGGTAAGCTTCTTTATCCCCCTGAGCAATAAGTTTGCAATAACATCCTGACCGATTCCCTGGATTTTGGATTTAATGATGCCTTTTGTATCATTTTTCCAGCGGCTGTCGCGGGTGAAGCGATGAGTTGAATAATAGATCCATTCAGAGAAAGGTCCGATAACCACTTCAACTCCAAGTTCCTCCAGCCGATTGGCTATATTCCCGTTGCAGCCTGCATTATCGCGCATGAATATTTCCCCAATAATGGCAACAACCGGCCTTCTGACACCCTTATCGACTTTAATCGCCATAAAATCGGAAGCTATTCCGGTGAGTACCCTGTGAAGGCCTCTGGCCCCTTTTTCAATGCACCGCTCAAGCCTGTGCAGTGAATCTTCATACAGACGGTCAGAATCACCCTTATTGATCTCGTATGGCCTGGTTTCCCTGTAAATCTTTCTTAAATAGTCAGCGACTACAAACCCTTTCCATGCATTGATCCTGAATTTCTGTCCATGCTCTCCGGCTATGTCTTCATAGGATGTGTCGTTTGATGGTGTTATCAGTTCAGCATCTGAATAGCCCAGACGATCAAAAAGTATCCTGTGAAAATGGTTGTACTGACCAAACCGGCACGGTCCGTTATGATCAGGCATAAAGAAGCTCATTTTTGATGGATCCGCACCAGGCTCCTGTAATTTTTTCACAAAGCTTCCGGTAGTGCAGATCATTGGGAAGCACTCCTTTGATGAAGTATATTTTCTTCCTATGGCAAGATCCTCCTCGGTCTGCTTTGGCAGGCTCTCCGAAGGAACGCCAATGCTTCTGGCAGCTGCCGCAAGCATATATCCTCCGTCATTCATATAAGGAAAATACAATATCCTGTTTTTCGGAGGAGATGATGGACTAGGTCGTGGTCTGAAAACTGTGACTTCTTTTTTCTCATTTTGTTCCGAGCCTTTCAGGCTGTCGAGGAAAGCTTCGATTCGTGTAACCATACCTGCATCGGCAGAATGTTCATCTATCTCCAGATGGAGGAAAGGTTTTCCTTTAAGTTCCTCAGTTACATAATGCCAGATGAACGAGTCGGGTCCGCAGCGGAAATTACTAACGTAAACTGCATATAAGCCCTCTGTTTTTGCAACATGCTGGGCGGCAGCTATGATCTTCTGACCGTTGGGCCAATACATATTCCTGTAATTCTTGAAAATATTGTAAGGGGTCAGGTCGAGCATGTCGACAGGGATCGGCATGACATTCTGGTTTATAAGTTTCTCAACAAGCCCGAGATTAAGATGGGCATCGGTGCTGTTATAGGGTTTACCAAGCAGAACAACCGGCCTGCAATTCTCAGGAATATTATTAAGAACTTCCCTGCCATAATCAACGAGACGCTTCTCGAAGGAGACCTGAACTTCGTCGGCCTTGTAAACTGCTTTTTTAATTTTTTCCTTGTCAATTCCGAATTTAGTGTTGAAATAAGCGGTCATTTCTTTAATGAGGGCGGTCTCGAAAAACCTGAAATGAAGTGTCGGTACCAGCATTTTTGATTCATCGAGCCTGCCTCTGAGCGCTGCCCTGACCATGAAAGGATAAGTCTGGATCCAGGGACAATTACAGTTGAATGTTTTATTGCCTTCGCGGGCTTTGCCATTTACGACAAAAGGCAGAAAAATATAATCGACTCCCTTCTCGATAAGGTCAATAACATGTCCATGCATGAGTTCAACCGGCAGGCATGTTTCGGTGGTAATTGTTTCGATTGACTGATTTACAAGCGTTTTGTCCGATTCACGTGAAATAACAACCCTGAAACCCAGCTCTTCAAAAAAAGTGCGCCAGAAGGGAAACTGTTGATAGAATACCATAAGTGCTCTTGGTATACCTATAGTGGCACCCTCTCCGGTTACATTTTCCTTGTATCCCTCCATCAGCATTTCAGTTCTTCTGGTGAAAAGATTTGGGATATTGTTTGCTACTTTTTTGCGACCGTCAGTCTCATACTTCTCACACCTTCCGCCGTAGAAAAGGGATTTCTTTTCTCCTGCAATCTTAACCCTGCTGATCTCACAGTGGTTGACACAACTTTGGCAGGTAAACCTGCTATTCTCGTATTTTACATTTCTTACACCGAAGCCTTTAAATGTGGTTCTCTGCCCGGGTTTCATGGCCTTTTGGGCAAGTATTGCAGCACCAATAGCGCCGGTAACATCAAAATGTGGTGGTATTGTGATTTTCTTCCCTGTAACATATTCAAAGGCTGCCACGACTGCTTTATTATTTGTGACGCCGCCCTGGAAGAAGATTTTGTTTCCAACCTTACGGTCGGCAACAACCTTCTGGAGGTAGTTGTAAACAATTGAATAAGCCAGGCCGCCGACAAGGTTTTCATTACGGGCGCCCTTCTGCATATATGAATTAAGATCCGATTCCATAAATACGGTGCACCTGTCGCCAAGCTTGACCGGGCACTCGGAGTTCAGTGCCATGGATCCGAACTCATCAACAATATTAATATTCAGTTTTTCAGCCTGTTCTTCAAGAAAGGACCCGGTTCCGGCAGCGCAAACCTTGTTCATTTCAAAGTCGACTACAACGCCGTTTTCAATGCTTATATATTTCGAGTCCTGACCGCCGATTTCAAAAATCGTGTCAACTGTCGGATCATAATCTATTGCTGCTGTGGCCTGAGCGGTGATTTCATTCTGTATTGTATCGGCTCCGATAAAATCGCCTGTGAGATAACGGCCCGAACCGGTAGTGCCTGCACCAATGACTTCAACATCCTGGCCAATTTCATCATAGATCTCCGTCATGCCATTCTGGATAGCGTCCAGTGGTTTTCCTGCGGTTGGTAAGTAGCGCCGGGCAACTACATTATGATCGGGATCGATAAGAACAACATTGGTACTTAGCGATCCGACATCGATACCCAGGTACACCGCGACCTTTTCCGTCCCGTTTTTCTTATAGTGAACAATTTTATTGTAGACTGCCTCTGATTCCTTAAGCGGGGGAAGGCTGTTAAATGAAGTTGAGTCCTCTGCAAGGTACTCCTCGAGTTTTATCATTCCCTTAAAATGGTTCATCTCCAGCTTATTGGAATGTGCATACATGACAGCTCCAATGGCTCCCATGGACGCGTGATGTTCGGGGATTATAAGTTCGTTCTCATCCAGAGAAAGGACTTCCCTGAAGGCTCTTATCATTCCCGCATTTGCTGCAACACCTCCGGAGAAGATCACAGGCTTCTTTATGTCCTTGCTCCTTGCAACATTGCTGCGGAAATTACGTGCAAGGGCAAAGCAAAGCCCGGCAACAATGTCATGCAGCGGGGTGGCCAGCTGCTGGTGGTGGATCATGTCGCTCTTCGCAAAAACACTGCATCTTCCTGCAATCCTGGGCGGATCGACAGATTTCAGCGCCATCTCTCCAAACTCCTTCTCGATTGGAACTCCTATTCTGCGTGCCTGCTGGTCGAGAAATGATCCTGTGCCTGCAGCACAGATACTGTTCATCTCAAAATCAACCAGACGCGAATGCCCGTTTGACGGATCTTTTTCAAGAAGGATAAGCTTTGAATCTTCTCCTCCTATCTCAATAACTGTCTGAGCATCAGGGAATAATCTTCCTGAAGAGGTAGCCTGGGCAATAATTTCATTGACAAATATCCCGCCAATTAGCGATGTTGCAAGCTTGCCGCCGGTCCCTGTAACGGCTATTCCTACAATATTCTCAGAAGGATGGTTTTCCAGAACAGATGTCAACCTGTCTTTAAGTACATTAAACGGTCTCCCGTGAACATAATCATAATAATCCTCAATGACATTGTAATTCTCATCGAGAAGTACAGTATTAAGTGAAACTGAACCAATATCCAAACCCAGGTAAAACTTCTGATCTGCTGAATTTACCGTCATATTTCTCTTCGCCATACCCTGTATTTAAGTTTTAGAATTACGAATTCTGCCATCGGGCCGCTAAAATATGGAATTTTTCTTTTGAAACCTATTTTTGAAATCGCAACATGATATTTATCATGTCATACCCATTCCTCATTCAGGACCTCTCCCGAAAGGCTGATTATCATCTTTTTTACAGGAACTTTCCTTGACGCCCCGGATATTGCATTCTTAACCATCTGGAGTAATCCTCCGCAGCATGGCACTTCCATCATCATTACAGTAATCGTATTAACTTTAGCAATATCTATCATGGCAGTAAGCTTCTCAATATAAATATCAATACCATTATCAAGCTTAGGGCAGGCAATTGCAAGTGATCGACCCTTAAGGTATTTGCTGTGAAAATTGCCAAGCGAATAGGCAACACAATCGGCTGCAAGAAGCAGGTCAGATCCGCGCAGATAGGGAGCGTTTGGATTGAGAAGGTGCATCTGAACCGGCCATTGCCTCAACTCTGAAGGCTGTTCTCCCGCTGTAGCCTGCCGGTCGTTGTGCGGCCTGTCAATTACAGCAGCTTTGGTTCCTGGACAGCCTCCTTCGTTATGAACCTGATGACTGCCATGGTTATGAAC
>DAIUKI010000005.1:21417-23999 GCA_036848255.1 Bacteroidales bacterium
GTTATGAACCTGATGACTGCCATGGTTATGAACTTCATGAATCATTTCAGTAAGATTGAAGCCAAGCACATCCTTTCGTTCATTCAGGTAAGTAACACCATCATGCAGAAATCCGGTTTCCCCATGATCCTTGAGGTGCTTCAGATGAGCGATTATTGTATTTTTGCCTTTACTGATCATCTGTTCCATAACTCTTACCTCATTGTACGGTTCAGCTTCCCTTGTTTCGATCGTAATGGCACCCTCGGGACAATGTCCTATGCATGCGCCAAGACCATCGCACATCAGTTCGCTTACAAGCCTTACTTTCCCGTCAATAACCTGTAATGCTCCTTCATGGCAGTTTGGAACACATTGCCCGCAGCCATTGCATAACTCATCGTCAATTTTCAGAATATCTCTTTTCATTATCCTTGTTTTAATTTATAGCACAAAATTGAAAAATTGCAGACTAATAAATTGTAACATTTGTTACAAATACTAATTTTATAGAAAAAACAATGGACTATACATTTCTTTTAGATGCACCAATTTTCAGGGGTCTGATGCTTGCGGAAATCATGTCGGTAATTTCTGTCACTTCTTACCGGATCCGTAAATTCTCAGCCGGAACAATTATTTACCAGAGTGGTGAATCAGTAACTTCATTTGTGATGGTGATCAATGGGGTTGTAAAGGGAGAAATGATCGACTATTCCGGCAGGATCATAAAGATAGAAGAGGTTTCCTCCCTGGGTTCAATAGCGGCAGCGTTTATTTTCGGCGCCCGGAACAGATTTCCTGTCAATGTGGTCGCGGTTTCAGATACGGAACTCCTTATTATAGAAAAGCCGGATTTTCTGAAGTTCCTTAAAAGCAACGATAAGATTCTGGCCAATTTTCTTGACATGATATCAAACAGGTCGCAGTTTCTTTCTGAGAAAATAAAATTCCTGAATTTCAAGACAATCAGGGGTAAGCTTGCACAGTATTTCCTTCAGCTGGCAAACTCAGGGAAGCCGGAGATAAGGCTTGAAATGACCCAGAACGACCTTGCTGAATACTTTGGAGTAGCCCGCCCTTCGATTGCAAGGGTTATTGGTGAAATGGAAACGGAAGGCCTGATAATTACAAAAGGTAAGACTCTCACGATTATTGATAAGGAAAGATTAACCGAACTCACAATAGAATAAGCCCCCAACCCCCTAAAGGGGGCTTTTCACTTTATTAACTTAAAAGTCCCCTTCAGGGGATTTAGGGGCGAATAATCAAAGATTAAAATTGTTATCATTATACGTATCTATTCCGGCAATGTGATCGTAAAGCATGTTCCCTCCCCTTCATTGCTCTCAACTGTAATTGTTCCATTATTGATCTCTACAAGTTCATGGCAAAGCTTGAGACCGAATCCGGTGCCTTTTTCATTTTCTGTGCCGGGGGTACTTTCCATTTCCGAGGTGGAGAACAGGTTTTTCAATTTGTCGGGAGGGATGCCTATCCCGTTATCGTAGATCTTAAGCGAGATGCCTTCTCCGGTCATTGTTCTGTCTTTAAGAAGAATACTTATCCTTCCGCCCCTCGGAGTGTATTTTACGGCATTCGACAGCAGGTTCCGGATAATAATATCCATCAGGTCCTTATCAAAAAACCCTTTTGAATTGCCAATTTGAGTGAAATTGACAGATATCTCCTTCTTATCAGCCGTTTCTTTAAAAATGCTCAGGTTTGTGAGGATGATGTCTGCAAAATCATGTCTGCCGGGAGCATACTTGATTTTGTCTTCCTGGCCCCTTCCCCAGACCAGCATATTCTCGAGCAGGCTTATAACCTGCTGTGAATATTGGATGCTTGCGTCGGCAAAGGAATCATATTTTTCCTTGAATTCCTCCTCTTTCAGCAGGTTAAGCATGTAAAGGATATTTACAACAGGACTTCTGAGATCGTGTGCTATAACTGAGAAAATCTTGTTTTTGAGCTGAATGGTTTCTGACAGCTTTTTGTTCTGAGAAGCAATTTTAATATTCTGATTTTCAATTTCTTCCCTCCTGGCATTTATCTCCTGTGTTCGCTCATTTACAATTATCTCAAGGTTTCTGTTCATATACTCAAGCTCTTTCTGAAGCTTCTCCTTTTCATAATATGCTTTAACCCATTTATAAAGCAGAAGCATTGCCTGTATAAACACGAACAGGACAATAAAATATGTTAGTATATACTCGGAGAAAACGGCATTTCTTCCAAGTGAAATTTTTACATCATGAATAACTACAAGTGACAAGAATGCAAATGTTGTAAAGTAAATGTAGTCGACACGGTTCTTTTTAAGCATCCCCCTTATGCTGCTTACCAGCGAGTACACGATCAGAATGATCAGAAGCGGATAAATTATATAGGTCATATAGCTGAAGATCCTCACCGGAAGCAAAAATGTAAGAACAGCAGCCACACTGAAAACAATGGTTATTATCCAAGTTATTATCCGGAAATATCTTGATGGGTAGAGAGTAGCATCAAACCAGAACCATCCCGTAAGTACCAGGTAAAGTCCGGTATATTCCCACCTGACGATCCACACCCAACTCATATTCATGAAATTATGGATC
>DAIUKI010000006.1:0-21470 GCA_036848255.1 Bacteroidales bacterium
AAATCCCCCTGACGCTTCGGTCAGGACAGGCCTAAAGTGGACTTAAATATAGCCCCCTTAGGGGGTTGGGGGCGAATATACAACAGAGGAGTCACAGAGTTCCACAGAGTGATTATTTTAGATAGAATCACGGTATGGATGTGTTGAGATCAATAATAGTGTGGCTGGTAGGTGTTGTTTATATGCTTTTGTTTTTTCCGGTCACCTTTTTTGTCTGGCTCATTGTACTGCCGATTGACCCTAAAAGAAAAGTCATTCACTGGATGCTGAACCTGCAAAGCCTTTTCCTTGTATGGATACTGCCGATATGGAAAGTCAGAATTGAAGGCAGGGAAAAAGCTGTAAAAGGAACACCCTATGTAATAATATCGAATCATCAGTCAATTCTGGATATCCTCCTCGTCAACTGCCTTCGTTACCCTTTCAGGTGGATATCAAAGATCGAGAACATTAAATTGCCTGTTCTTGGATGGTATCTCAGAATGGCCGACTATATTATTGTCGACAGGGGGAATTCTGAGAGCAAAGAGAAAATGTTGGAAAGATCATTCATTTGCCTTAAGGGTGGAACTTCAATTATGATGTTCCCTGAAGGGACAAGGTCTGCAAGCAGGGAGATCGGGTTTTTCAGGAGAGGAGCTTTCCAGCTGGCTATCAGCGCTCATGTTCCGATACTTCCTATTGTGCTCGACGGATCAGGGGACGTGCTTCCAAAGCATGGGTTTATTTTCACAACGGGCCATAAAATAAGGATCAAAGTCCTTGACCCCGTAATGCCTGAATCATTTAATACCGACGATCCGGATCTTCTGTCGCGGAATTTCAGTAATTTTATGACTGAGGCTCTTAATGAATTGAGAGGCAAATCATAAAATGGCACATAGCATTTCATACCGCACAATCCTGAACAGGATGGGATACTATAATTACCAGCGTGGCCTTATATTTCATCACTTTGATGAGGAGGGAAGCTGGAATGAACATCTTAAGAATTGCCGGAATTTTATCCTGAAAGCGATCGATTACTACAAACCTTCGATAGTGACGGTTCTTGGAAGCGGCTGGCTGCTGGACCTTCCGTTAAAGGAGATGATTGACCTGGTTGCCAGGATCAATCTGGTGGATATAATTCATCCTCCAGAAGTGAAGCAACAGGCCGCCGGAATTGAAAAGGTGATCCTGAGGGAAGAAGATATTTCGGGCGGACTGGTAAATGAGGTCTGGCAAAAAGCCGGGCACAGAACATTCCTTTGCAAGCTCAGGTCGCTGGATGAAATTCTCATCAACGAATATCAGCCCCAATTTGATACGGGAATGGTCATTTCACTTAATATCCTTACCCAGCTCGAGAACCTGCCTCTGGAATTTCTCAGGAAGAGATCTTTAAAAAATGAGGAGAGTTTTCTGCAATTCAGAAAAAAGGTTCAGTCTGCACACTTATCATTTCTTAGGAAACATGAATCGGTTCTGATCTCCGACATCTCAGAAGTCATAACCGACAGGTCAGGGAATGTCATTGAAAATCCATCTGTACTGACGGTTCTGCCTGAAGGAAAGCTCAGGGAGGAGTGGACATGGGATTTTGATCTCAAAAAGTCGGATTATTACGGCAAAAAGTCAATATTTAAGGTTTTAGCAATGCTCTTATAGGATGAATCCCGGAGATATCATAAATATATATAGCAGTCTGAAGCAGAAAAATGAGATTCTACTTGCAGGATTGAAAAAGCAGCACCTCATTATTTCGCTGGTCAGGCTATTTGTCTTCATTGCCGGGGGCATTCTCTCGGCATTCATGTTCAATCATTCAGTGATCTGGGGTGCTTTTTCCCTTTTGCTTACATTCGCCTCCTTCCTTTTTCTGGTGATAAAATTTGAGGATTATTCAGATAAAATTGGAATTACTGAAAACCTGGTCAGGATAAATACAAATGAGATAAGTGCTCTTGGTGGGGATTTTTCCGCCTTTGACGGTGGTTCTGACCTGATTGACCCCAGACATGATTTCTCAGGAGATTTAGATCTTTTTGGCGAAGATTCGCTTTTCAGGTACCTTAACAGGACTGTTACCGGCTCCGGCAGATCGCGGCTTGCAGGATGGCTCTCTGAACCATACGATCTGAGGGAAGAGGTAAAGGAAAGGCAGGAAGCTGTCAGGGAAATTGCAGGCAAGCTTGACTTTCGTCAGCAATTCATGGCTTTTGGTCTTGGAAAGCCCCTTAATGATGAGGAAATCATGAGCCTCATCAAATGGCTTGAAGGAAGAGAGGATTACTATTCTTCCCCGCTTTTGAGGGTCTCATCCATATTTCTGCCGCTCATGGCCGTTGTTGCCCTCATTCTTGCCATTGCCGGGGTCATCCCGTTTATTGTTTTCATGTCCCTGTATATTTTCAATCTTCTGCTTATTTCCATTTTCCTTAAACGAAACAACAGGATACACGAAATGGTCTCGCGGAAACACCTGTTTCTTTCATCTTTTGAACAACTGGTTAAGTCGTTTGAGAATGAATCATTCACCTCGGATATTCTGACCGGTATACAGGAAAAGCTGTGTTCAGGCAGGATTTCCGTTGCTGGTAAAATAAAGGAACTGAATAGTATTATCAGGGCATTTGACAACAGGTTGAATCTGTTTGTCGGATTGATACTCAACGGACTCCTTCTCTGGGATTTTCACTGTATTATAAGGCTTGAAAAATGGAGGCGTTCGGCGGCATCGGACCTGCCGGTCTGGCTGAATCTTCTCGGAAGGATCGACGGGCTTAACAGTCTGGCAAATTTCGCTTTCAACAATCCTGATTATACCTGGCCGGGTACCGCCGTTGACGGACCTGTCCTGGAAGCTGAAGCGATGGGACATCCTCTGCTCGGTACGGGAACAAGGATCTGCAACAACTTTTCAGTCACTCAGAGAGGACAGGTGTTCATCATCACCGGAGCCAATATGGCAGGGAAAAGCACATTCCTCCGGACTGTCGGTGTAAATATGGTACTTGGTATGATAGGCGCCCCTGTGTGTGCACGAAGAATGAGTATGACACCTGTGAAGCTTTTTACAAGCATGCGCACCGTCGACTCACTGAGTCATAATGAGTCATACTTCTACGCGGAGCTTAAAAGACTTAAAATCCTTAAGGAAAGGCTCGAAAAAGGTGAAGAAATCTTTTTTATCCTTGATGAAATATTGAAAGGTACCAATTCCATCGACAAAAGTATTGGGTCAAAGCAGTTTCTGAGAAAGGTGATAGAGCTCAGGGGGACAGGTCTGATAGCGACTCACGATATTTCTTTAGGCGAAATGGAAACAGAATTTCCGGGGAATGTTGTAAACAAATGCTTTGAAATTGAGATCGACGGTGAAAACATCAGCTTTGACTACCTTCTCCGTGACGGAATTACCCGTAAAATGAATGCCGCAGCTCTTATGAAACAGATGGGTATTGCGTGATAAAACCATTTATTAACAATGTATGGCCGGTCATGACGTCAGGCATAAGAGTCAATTAATCAGGTAAATATTTTGGATCGTCCGGCTTTGCCACTTTCAGGCTGTTAAAAATCGGGGCGATTGTTGAAAAATTGGCAGGTGACACCATCCCTAAATAACTATATTTGCGCAAAATTCTAAAAATGACAGTTGTCGGATATTCTGAAGAGCACATAAAAACCCTCGAGTGGCGGGAACACATACGACTCAGGCCTGGTATGTACATCGGGAAACTGGGTGACGGATCCTCTCAGGATGATGGTATTTATGTGCTCCTTAAAGAAGTAATGGATAACGCCGTTGATGAATACATGATGTGTTACGGCAAGAAAATTGATGTCGGGATCAGCGGCAATGAAGTCAGGGTTCGCGACTATGGACGCGGAATCCCACTGGGGAAGGTGACCGAAGTGGTTTCGAAAATGAACACGGGCGCAAAATACGACTCAAAGGCATTCAAGAAATCGGTGGGGCTTAATGGTGTCGGCGTAAAGGCGGTCAATGCCTTATCGAGCAAATTTGTCATAAGGTCGATACGTGACGGACAGGTTAAAGTGAGCGAATTTGCACATGGGGTAACGATAAAGGATACCCCGTTGCAGCCAACGAACGAGGAAAACGGTGTTGAGGTGATCTTCCAGCCTGATGAAGCTTTGTTCGGCAATTTTTTCTACATATCGGAATACGTGGATTCTATGCTGAAAAACTACGTATATCTGAACTCCGGGCTTGTAATCAATTTCAACGGGAATAAATTCTTTTCGAGGAACGGACTGGTCGATCTTCTGAATGAAAACATGAGCAAGGAGGGCCTCTACCCGATAGTCCACCTTAAGGGCGAGGATATCGAACTGGCATTTACCCATGGGCTGACATATGGAGAAGATTATTACAGCTTTGTGAACGGTCAGAACACAACCCAGGGCGGCACTCACCTGACTGCTTTCAAGGAAGCATTTGTAAAGACGATCCATAATTTTTACAAAAAAGACTATGATCCGGCAGATATAAAGACATCAATAATAGCTGCGATAAGCATTAAGGTGGAAGAGCCCATTTTTGAATCGCAGACTAAAACCAAGCTTGGATCGAGGGATATGGGACCGGAAGGTCCTTCAGTCAGGAATTTTATTGGTGAATTCATCAAAAAACAGATCGACGATTTTCTTCATAAAAACCCCGAAACAGCAAGAATACTTCTTCAGAAGATACAGGACTCGGAAAAGGAGAGAAAAGCAATATCTTCAATTCAGAAGCTGGCAAGGGAAAGGTCAAAAAAGGTTAGCCTGCACAACAAGAAGCTTCGCGACTGCAGGATCCATTTCAATACAAACGATCCCCGGAACCTCGATTCAACGATTTTCATAACCGAAGGGGATTCAGCAAGCGGATCGATAACAAAATCGCGTAATGTTGAGACCCAGGCAGTCTTCAGCCTTAGAGGTAAACCGCTGAACTCATTCGGATTAACCAAAAAGATCGTTTATGAAAACGAGGAGTTTAACCTTCTCCAGGCTGCACTTAACGTTGAGGATGGCATCGAGGACCTGAGGTACAACAATGTGGTTATTGCAACAGATGCAGATGTCGACGGGATGCATATCAGGCTTTTGCTTTTGACTTTCTTCCTTCAGTTCTTTCCCGATCTTGTCAGGAAAGGACACGTTTATATCCTTCAGACCCCGCTTTTCAGGGTCAGGAACAAAAAGGAGACAAGATACTGTTACACTCCCGAGGAGAAGGCAAAAGCCTTAAAGGCGCTGGGTCCCAGTCCTGAAATTACAAGGTTCAAGGGGCTTGGAGAGATCTCACCTGATGAATTTCAGCATTTTATTGGCAAGGATATCAGGCTCGAGCCTGTAAGGATGAAGAAAAATGATGCGGTGAATGGGTATCTTGAGTTTTATATGGGAAAGAACACTCCCGACAGACAGGATTTCATTATTGAAAACCTTAGGGTCGAGGAGGATCTTGTAGAGCAGGAACTATAATCAGGTATTTATAAGGAGCATTTTAAGGAATGGAAGACCAGGATCTTGAACTGAATGGTCCGGGGGAGAAGGAAGAACTTCCCCATGGTCCGGCCGCCCTGCATTCGGTGACGGCTTTGTCGGGTATGTACCAGGACTGGTTTCTCGATTATGCCTCCTATGTGATCCTCGAACGCGCCGTACCTCATCTTTATGACGGTCTTAAGCCGGTTCAGCGTCGAATACTTCATTCCATGAAAAGAATGGACGATGGCCGGTACAATAAGGTGGCTAATATTATCGGGCATACAATGCAGTTCCATCCCCACGGTGATGCCTCCATAGGGGATGCTCTGGTCCAGCTCGGACAGAAGGAGCTCCTTATTGATTCACAGGGGAACTGGGGTAATATTCTTACCGGCGACGGTGCTGCTGCTCCCAGGTATATTGAAGCAAGGCTTTCAAAATTTGCCCTTGAGGTCGTATTCAATCCCAAGACCACTGAATGGAAACTCTCCTATGACGGAAGGAACAAGGAGCCTGTTACTCTTCCGGTAAAGTTCCCCCTCCTTCTGGCCCAGGGCGGAGAAGGTATAGCGGTGGGACTTGCTTCCAAGATACTTCCACATAATTTCAACGAAATAATCGATGCTTCAATCGATCACCTGCAGGGCAGGGAATTCGTCCTTTATCCTGATTTTCCAACCGGTGGAATGATCGATGTCTCAAAATACAATGACGGCCAGAGGGGAGGAGCGGTCAAAATAAGGGCAAAGATTGAAAAGGTTGACAAAAAAGCCCTTGTTATAACCGAAATACCATTTGGCAAAACTACATCATCGCTCATTGAGTCAGTGATAAAAGCCAATGAAAAGGGAAAGATCAAGATAAGGAAGATAGATGATAATACCTCTGCAAACGTTGAGATAGTCATTTACCTTATGCCCGGGATTTCCCCTGATAAGACCATCGATGCCCTTTACGCTCTTACCGATTGCGAATATTCAATCTCTCCAAATACATGCGTTATCACAGGGAGCAAACCGTCATTCATGGGGGTAAGCGAAATTCTTCGCTTCTCCACCGACAATACAGTAAAGCTTCTTAAAACCGAGCTTGAAATCCGACAGAATGAACTTCGTGAGGATTGGCAGCTTTCATCGCTCGAAAAGATCTTTATTGAAGAAAGGATATACAGGGATATAGAGGAATGTGAAACATGGGAGGCGGTCATTAAAGCTATTGATGACGGACTGAAGCCATTTAGGAAAAAACTGGTGAGAGAGGTTACAAGGGAAGATATCATAATGCTCACCGAAATAAAGATAAAGAGGATATCAAAATACGATTCGAAAAAGGCAGATGAGCATATAAAAGCAGTTGAAGCAGAACTGGAAGAAGTAAAGAATCATCTTAACAACCTTATTCCGTTCGCAATAAATTATTTCAGGCAGATTAAAAAGAAATACGGAAAAGGACGGGAAAGGAAGACTGAGATCAGAAGCTTTGACACAATACTGGCGACAAAAGTGGTTGCGAACAATGCAAAGCTTTATATCAATTACAAGGAAGGCTTTATCGGCACAGGACTGAAGAAAGACGAATTTGTATGCGACTGCTCCGATATTGATGATATTATTGCAATCAGGAAAGATGGCGGTTACCTCATAACAAAGGTTGCAGACAAGATCTTTGTGGGGAATGACATCCTTTACGCCCAGGTTTTCCTGAAGAATGATGAACGGACGATTTATAATATCGTTTACCAGGATGGAAAGGATGGCCCCCTTCTTGCAAAAAGGTGCTCCATTTCCGGATTGACCCGCGATAAGGAATATAATCTTACAAGGGGAACTGCCGGTTCGAAGATCGTTTATTTCAGCGCCAATCCGAACGGGGAGGCCGAGGTGATAAGGATCCATCACAAGCCAAAGGCGCGACTCAAGAAACTTATCTTTGAATTTGACTTCGGTCAGCTTGCCATAAAGGGTAAATCCTCGATGGGAAATATCCTAACACGGAATCCGGTTCATAAAATCGCATTGAAGGAGAAGGGATTATCGACTCTCGGAGGAAGAAAGATATGGTTCGACGATGCCGTGTTCAGGCTGAATGTCGACGGAAGGGGTTCCTTCCTGGGCGAATTCAGCGCTGACGACAAGATACTTGTCATTACTAAGAACGGGTATTTCAGGGTCACCGGGTTTGACCTTTCAAACCATTTTGAAGACAACATTCTCATAATTGAAAAATTCCATGACGGTAAGGTTTATTCCACGGTTTACTGGGATCCGGAGCAGAAATTCTATTATGTCAAGCGATTTACAATCGAAGAATCGGAAAAGCCGCTCTGCTTCATCAACGAAGATCCGGAATCGAAGCTTATAAGCCTGACTGAAGTTGAGTATCCCAGGTTCGAAATACATTTCGGAGGTAAGAATAAGGACCGTGAGAATGAAATAATTGAAGTGGCCGAATTCATAAATATAAAGAGTTACAAAGCCAAAGGAAAAAGACTGACAAGTTACATGGTCGATAACATCAAGGAAATTGAACCTGTAGTAAGAAAGGAATCGGCCCCTCCGTTGGAGGAAGAACCTGAAGATGAGGAACCGCAACATCCTGATAAAAATATTGATCCGGCACAGATGAAGCTTGAGCTGTAATGCAACATGCCAGTAAAATATTTCTGATTGGTTTCATGGGAAGCGGAAAATCAACCGCTGGCAGGAGACTTGCTTCATATCTTAAATGGTCATTTGTTGATCTCGATGAAAAAATTGAAAAAACGGAAGGAATGAAAATTCCTGTCATTTTCTCCCAAAAGGGGGAATCTCTTTTCCGCGAGATGGAATCAAAAGCTCTCAGGGAGCTGCAATCAGAATCACACGTTGTTATCTCAACCGGAGGAGGTACTCCATGCTTCAGTAATAATATGGAATTCATGCTGGAATCAGGCCTGACCATTTATCTTAAAATGACTCCCTCCAACCTTAAACGACGGCTTATAAGATCATCTGAAGGACGTCCGTTACTAAAAGATATTGACAGGAGGGACCTCGAAGGATTTATCGCCGCAAAACTTGCAGAGCGTGAAAAATGGTACTCCCGGGCGGAAATAATTACTGATGGGTTAAATACTGATTTATCATATTTATTATCACTGATTAAGAAACGGATCATACAATAATTATTGAGTTAAATTTCTTAAATTGGGATGTTAAATTATAGTGCCAGGTTTATGGGAAACAGGTCGTTTGCATTACCTCTTCAAAAAGCCAGAGTACCGGATGTATTTGAATGGGGAAACCTGAAAAACAAATTTTCAGGTAAAACACTCTTCAGGACCAGTCTGTACCGTCTGGGAAACGGTGATTTATCAATACTTGACTATATCAATAATAAATGGTTCTATGAGGAATTGTTTGCATATTCAAGGACAAACAAGGAAATAAGCCTGCTGCCGGCCCTAAAAAAGATCGCAGGTTCGGTAAGATTTGATGAAAGCCTTCGCCAGCATGCTTCAGAAGTTGTTGAAATAATTGAGGACCAGGCTGCCAGGGAAAAAAACCAGGAGAATACTTCTGCCGCCTCTGATGAGACAGGGAGGGCTGAAAACGCACGACGAACCCTCTCCGGAACAAGATTTCCCCAGACCACCGAGATACTGAGACTGTTAAGGGACAAATCGCCGGAGCTTAAAAGACTTGCACTCTTCCTTATAGGCAAATTCAGGATGACCGATATGATACAGGAGGTCTGCGAATGCCTTGGTGTCCGCGGAATCGAAGATGATGCATTTTCTGTGCTTCAGAGCTTCGGAACCGACGCTGCAAAGGAAGTTGACAGATATTATCTCAAAGCCTCAGGAAACGTAAGTTCAGGAAAGATACTCCTCAGGCTTATGTCGAAGATCCATCCCCCTGCTGAAATGTCATTTCTTTTGGAACGGCTTTCGTCAAATTCAAGACCAATCAGGGAAATGGCTCTGAAGACACTTGAAGATACAAAATACGTGGTTAAGGAAAGTGAGAAAGACCGGCTGAAAAAAATCATATTTGAAACATTTGGAACACTGACATGGATCATTGCGGCACAGACTTCCCTGAAAAACGGCAATAATGATTTCCTGTGCGGGGAAATGGATAAGGAATATGTCCGCTGGAAAGATTATCTCCTGATGCTGCTGCGCCTTGTTTATGGAGATAAAGCAGAGGAAGCAGATGAAAAGAGCCAAGGGGGAAAGGACAATTCCTTAAAATCAATTCCGGAACTTTCCGGCCTGATTTTCAACAGTTCGTCTGATATGGAGGATTATAAGAAGAGGCTGAAGAAGCTTCAGCACTATTTCCCTGTCGAGGTTCCTGCTTACAAAAACCTTCTGGAAGATTTAATTAACTGTGATTACAACCTGATCGGCGTATGGACAAAGGCATGCACTGTCCGGAGCATTCCGGAAATCGATGAAGAAGATCTGGGCGAATCGATCGTTGCATTGCTTTTCAGTCCTGAACAAATTTTGAGAGAAGAATCAGCCAGGCTTATCGCGCGATCAGGCAGGGAGCTTTACAGGGCAACTTCGGAACGGATTCCGGAAGCCACAAGGGACCAGCTAGATAAAATAGTTGCAGGGGAGATAACTGAAAAAGAACTTGTGTACGAAAAAGTAAGGTTTCTTTCTTCTGCCTTCAAGGGAATAAGCGAAGATGAATTGCTTTTCCTGGCTGATAAACTGGCATTTGCAAGAAATGATAAGAGGGGGATATACTCCCAGCCGTCCAACACTATAATGTGGTCGTTTTCAGCTGAAAACAGCGAGCCGGAGATTTTCGTTAACCAGGAGGACATTACTGACCCGGGCAAGATCGCCAGGGATATCAGAACGACTTGCTACTACTCCTATGTGTTTCCGCTGAGCGCCATAAGCGAGTTTAATTTTCAGTATCCTGAAAGCTCATTCGGGATCTTCAGGTATATAGATAATTGCGAGGAATAATTCTTTTCAGGTATGACTTCAGTAAAACTAAAAGACGAAAAATTCAGCCCGTTTCCGGGAATGCGGCCATTTGCCCCGGAAGAAAGCGAATATTTTTTCGGCCGCGACAATGAAAGCGAAGAGATTACCGGAAAACTTCTCAGGAATAGGTTTGTTGTAGTTGCCGGAGCTTCCGGAAGCGGAAAATCGTCACTGGTTCTTTGCGGAGTGCTGCCGAAAATAAGGAGTCTATCTGCAAAAGGAAAAGGTAACTGGCGGATACTTTCCATGCGGCCGGGGAGTGATCCTTTTGGCAATCTGGCCGATGCATTTATCAACAATATTTTCAGCGGGGACCCCAGAAATGAATTAAGAGACACTGTTCTGAAGCTCCTGAAAGAGGAACCTGACGGAATTGTTGAAGTGATCAGAAAGCAATCAGCCATTCTCGATGGCAAAATTCTGTTGTTTGTCGATCAGTTTGAGGAATTGTTCAGGTATGGATCGTCCGGAAAAGCAACAGGATCCACTCCAGGAACAGAAGGTTTTATTAACCTTCTGACAAATGCCATCGCACACAATAACCCTGATTTTTTCCTTGTTATTGCCATCAGATCCGATCTTATCACTGAATGTGCCCATTACAGGAACTTCACCAACCTCCTTAACAGCAGTAACTACCTGGTTTCAAAGATGAACCGGGATAATATACGTGAAGCGATTGTGGGTCCTGTTGAAAATGCCGGCGCAGATATTGAAGCTGACCTTGTTGAACTGCTTATCAGTGAAGTCAATGATCGTGCCGACCAGCTTCCTCTCCTTCAGCATGCTTTAATGAGGACCTGGCTGCACTGGAAAGAGCTTGATAAGCCTGACAGGCTTCTGGATTTTTCGGATTACTTTTCAATAGGAACGATGAGAGATGCCATTTCCCGTCATGCCGATGAAATTTACGAAAAGCTGGATTTTGGTGGTAAAACAATATGTGAAAAGCTGTTTAAGCTGATTACCGGTAAGGGTTCAGATAATAATGGTATCCGGTATCCCACCGACATAAAAACCCTGAGATCAGCTATAAGGTGCAGCGGGGATGAGCTGATAAAGGTGATTGAAGAGTTTCGAAATCCTTCAATTTCAGTACTTACACCACATTATTCAGTTAAACTGGATGATAATTCAATAATAGAACTTGCTCATGAAAGCCTGATCCATCTTTGGGAGCGTCTCAAAATCTGGGTTGATGAAGAATCTTTGTCGGTTCGTATGTATCTGCGGCTCTCCGAAGCTTCAGCATTGTACCAGCAGGGCAAAACCGGTCTGCTGCAACAACCTGATCTACAGCTTGCCATCAACTGGCGGGAGCAAAATAAACCTTCCCTGTGGTGGGCGCAGAAATATAATCCGGCCTTTGAAAGGGCAATGGTTTATCTCCGCACCAGCGAAAAGGAATTCATTGAATCCGAAGAACGGAAGTTAAGGCATAATAAGTGGAGACTGAGCAAGATCAGGATAATCTCTTCCATTCTAGGCGGAATTGCGATCCTTGCAGCCCTTATCACTGTAATAGCATTTGTTTCAAAGCTCTCCTCTGATAACCGCCGCAGGATAGCCGAAAAACAAAAAGAGGAAATTGCGGAACAGAAAAATGCAGCTGATCAATATGCATCAATCGCCCTCAAAAGATCGGTCCTTTCCGATTCTGCCGCCCTGGAAGCACGGCGCAGTGAACAGATGGAAAAAATTCTCAGGCTGAATGCTGAAAATGAGATTCTTTCAGGCGTCCAGGAAATTGATGAAGCACGCAGACAATCTGAATCAGCGATGCAGCTGAGTATACTTGCAACCAGAAGTGCCGATTCTGTCATCAGACTGAAAAATGAAACACAGAGGATGAGAATGATCTCCGTTGCAAAGTCGATGGCACTCAGATCCCTTCAGATGCCTGAACGGGATGAGCTTCAGGCTCTTCTTGCCTATCAGGGGTACCTGTTCAACAAAAAGAACGACGGAGACAAAAACGATGCTGACATTTACACCGGTCTTTATAGTCTCGCAAAGAAGAATGGAAGCTCTAAAATAAAAGATTTTAAAGGTTTTAACAGCCCTGTGAGAAGCCTGGCATTTGTCCCCGGGAAAAATGAGTTCTATACATCCGACTCCGGCGGGAAGATACTTAAATGGGACCTTAGTGATGAGGAACAGAATTTCAGAATTATTTATTCTGGCAATGAGGTAATCGATGTTATGGCCGTAAGCCCCGGATCCGACTGGCTTGCATGCGGCGGTTTAAACAATGCAATAAAGATGATCCCAATCAATGGCAGTGACCAGCCCTATGAGCTGAAAGGCCATTCCGGGATGATAAAATCGCTGATATTCTCGTATGACGGGAAATTCCTTTATTCAGCAGCACTTGACGGGAAAGTCCTGAAATGGGATCTCACTGCCAGAACATCGACTGATCTGGCAACTGATATGATGCAGATCACTTCTATTGACCTCTCATTGAATAACAGATACATGGCAGGCATAAATGACCAGGGGAGCGGACTCGTCTGGAATCCGGAACAGATCACTGAAAAGTTCCGGATCGAATCTCCCGGGAAGAAAATAAGAAATATAAGGTTCAAACCGGATGTGGATCAGATTGCCGTTGGATACGATGACGGAATGGTTGAACTGTGGGACATTGTCAGCAGGGAAAAGATATCCGAATTCATGGCTCATAAGGGTGAAATATATGATATCAGGTTCAACGGCAAGCTTCCGCAGATGGCAACTGCCGGCAATGACGGGACACTTAAGCTCTGGGATACTGATGACCTGGTAATTCCACCTGTTACTTTCAGTGATAATGAGGGTATCGTAATTGCTTTTGATTTCAGTCCCGATGGAGAGAATATCCTTGCGGGCAGCTCAGGGAACCAGCCAAGGCTCATTGCACGCCCCGCCCTTGCTGACAGCTTTGCCGCCGACGGTTGCTCATATGTAACCAGGAATTTTACTCCCGATGAGTGGCTGGCTTATGTCGGTAAGGACATTACTTACGAAAAAACCTGTTCCGGAGCTGATTATAAGATCAAGATCAGGGAGGTAAGATAATAAGACGACTCACGATACAAGACAATTTTGTCTATTTTTGATCCCGGTAATTTTGTACCCTGAACAAGTGGTCGATTATTTACGTTTAAGATCAAAGCAATCATTTAAATATGAAAAATAAAAAAACACTCCTTATGATACTCGACGGCTGGGGAATCGGCGACGGATCGGTTGCTGACGTGATAAGCCAGGTTCCGACCCCTAACCTCACCTTTTTTAAAAACAATTACCCGAACTCCAGGCTACATGCATCAGGTGAAGATGTAGGACTGCCCGATGGTCAGATGGGCAACTCGGAGGTGGGTCACCTTAATATCGGCGCGGGACGTATCATTTATCAGGACCTCGTCAAAATCAACCTGGAATGCAAAACCGGCGATATTAAGAAGAACAGTGTTCTCATAAATGCTTTTTCCTATGCACGAGACAATGGCAAACAGGTCCATTTTTTAGGACTGATATCCGACGGAGGGGTCCACTCCCTCGACAGGCATCTCTATGCGTTATGCGATATGACAATGGATTACGGCCTGAAGAACGTTTTTATCCACGGATTCGGCGACGGCCGGGATACAGATCCGCGAAGCGGAAAGGGATATATGAGGGATCTGCTGGAGCATCTGAAGAAATCAAACGGAAGGGTGGCCTCATTTATCGGTAGATATTATGCAATGGACCGCGACAAGCGGTGGGAAAGAATAAAGGATGCTTATGATCTGATCGTGGATGGAAAAGGTTCCCCGGGATCCGATATCCTCGGTGAAATGCAGAAATCATACGACGAAGGAGTCACCGATGAATTCATGAAGCCTATAGTTGTTATTGACGGGATTGGTGAAGCCATAGGAAGGTTAAGGGAAGGTGATGTTGTAGTGTTCTTCAACTTCAGGAACGACAGGGCAAAGGAGCTTACAATTGCCCTTACGCAGAAAGACCTTCCGGAATTCGGCATGAAGACATTGCCTCTTTACTATTGCACAATGACTCCTTATGATGCCACTTTCAGAGGTATGCATATTATTTATCCGAAGGAGAATGCCGACAATACTATCGGGGAGGTGCTGGCAAACGCAGGAAAAACACAGCTCAGGATAGCTGAAACCGAAAAATATGCCCATGTCACATTTTTCTTTTCAGGTGGCCGCGAGGAAGTCTTTAAAAATGAGGATAGGATTATGATCCCTTCACCAAAGGTACCAACATACGATCTTCAACCCGAGATGAGCGCCTATGGGGTAATGGATGCTGTGATAAAAGCAATTAACACTGAAAAATATGATTTTATCTGTCTGAATTTTGCAAATGGTGACATGGTTGGTCATACCGGTATTTATAAAGCAATAGAAAAAGCTGTGGCCACTGTAGACGAGTGTGCCGGTGCAGTTGCAAATGCTGCAAAGAGCAGGGGATACGATATCCTCATAATGGCCGATCACGGAAATGCCGACAAAGCCTTGAATGAAGATGGAACTCCAAATACAGCACATTCACTCAATCCGGTTCCGAGTATCCTGATAAGCGATGATTACAAATCGATAAAAGAGGGAATACTTGCCGATGTTGCACCGACTCTGCTGACAATCATGGGCGTTCCAATTCCCAGGGAAATGACAGGTAAGGTTTTAGTTTAGATGAAAACAGTTGGATCTATATTATGCTCAGAATCGACGACACTATATTCAGCTTCGATATCCTGGAAAAGCAATTCAAATGCGACCTGCCCCGGTGCCTCGGCAATTGCTGCCGCTACGGAGATTCAGGCGCACCTTTGTCAGATGATGAGGTAGATATTCTTGAAAAGATATGGCCCGAAGTTAAACCTTACCTCCGTCCGGAAGGTGTCGATGTGATTGAAAACGAAGGTACAAGCATATTAGATTTCGAAAATGACAATGTTACACCTTTGATAGGGAAAGAGGAATGTGCTTACGCTCTGCTCAGGGAGAATATCTTCATGTGCGGGATAGAAAAGGCATATTCCGAAGGAAAGATCTCATTCCGGAAACCACTCTCCTGTCATCTTTTCCCGGCAAGGATAAAAAAGTATTCCGGATTCATGACAGTCAATTACCAGGAGCTTTCGATTTGCCATCATGCTGTTGAATCGGGTAGAAAGGAGGGTGTTTATGTTTATGAATTCCTCAAAATCCCGTTAATAAGAGCCCTTGGGGAGGAAACTTATAATGAGTTATGCATGGCGGCTGAAGAATTAAGAGGTAATTCTAAAATGTTTATTCGCTAGCGCGGATCTGTGATCCGTGCTTTTGGTTTTATAAAGGCACGGATTGCGCTTCACTTCGTTCCGCTAAATCCGCGCCAGCAAAACAGTATTATTTATGTAATTACATTGTAATTACATGCCATCGCTAGCGCGGATCTGTGATAATGTAACAATTACACCTTTATAATATATGACCACAATCAAAACCTACATCGAAAATAACCGGGAGAGATTCCTGGAGGAATTGTTTGCCCTAATGCGGATCCCATCCGTCAGCGCAAAGGAAGAAAACAAACCCGACATGCTCCGCGCAGCAGAGCTGTTGAGAACCTATCTTGAAAAGGCAGGTGCAGCCAAGACAAAACTATATCCCACTGATGGGAATCCCGTTATTTACGGAGAGAGGATCATTTCAAAAAAACTGCCTACAATTCTTGTTTACGGACATTATGATGTTCAGCCTGCCGAACCGTTCGATTTATGGACGACACCCCCCTTTGACCCGGTCGTAAGGGATGGGAAGATCTGGGGAAGAGGTGCCGATGATGACAAGGGCCAGCTTTTTATGCACGTTAAAGCCTTCGAGTACATGACTTCGACAGGCACTCTCCCCTGTAATGTGAAATTCATGATCGAGGGTGAGGAGGAAACCGGTTCTGCCAGCCTCGAAAAATTCTGCATGGATAATAAGAAAATGCTTTCAGCCGATGTCATCCTGATCTCTGATACTACCATGATATCTCCGGATTTGCCTTCAGTTACATCCGGACTCAGAGGACTTGCATATATGCAGGTTGAGGTGACCGGACCAAACCGCGACCTTCATTCGGGTTTATATGGAGGAGCGGTTGTCAATCCGTGCAATATCCTCTGCCAGATGGTCGCATCCCTGAAGGATAAAAATAATCATGTCACAATACCTGGTTTTTATGATGCTGTGATCGAATGCAGCAAAAAAGAGCGGGCAGAAATGGCAAAGAGGCCTTTTGACAGGGAGAAATTCATGGGATCGATAGGTGTAGATGACCTGGCAGGAGAAAATGGATTTACCGACACTGAAAGGATAGGGATCAGACCGACACTGGACATAAATGGGATATGGGGAGGATTTACCGGGGAAGGGACAAAGACGATTCTTCCTTCGAAGGCATATGCAAAGATTTCGATGAGACTTGTCCCTGACCAGAATGCAGAGAAGATCGCAAAAATGTTTGAAAAACACTTTCTTTCAATTGCGCCTGCAGGGGTGAGGGTTAAAGTGGAGTACCTACATGGAGGTGAAGCGTATGTGAGCCCTATCGACACACCGGAGTACCAGGCTGCCTTAATGGCAGTTGAGGATACTTTCGGTATTGAGCCCATTCCTGTCCGGAGCGGAGGAAGTATTCCGATTGTTTCAGCTTTTGAACGAGTTCTGGGGATTAAATCCATCCTTATGGGATTTGGTCTTGAATCGGATTCGATACACTCACCGGATGAAAATTATCCGCTCTACAATTTCTTTAAGGGTATTGAGACCATACCATTATATTATAGTAACTACGCGAAGTTAAAAAACAAACTCTAAATAGAGATAATAAAAGCATTAACCACGGAGTTACACGGGGTTGCACGGAGTAAAACACTAAGTATGATTATTGATTTAACAGTGAAACTCTGTGATAAACTCTGTGTAACTCCGTGGTTAAGCTTTTATACGCATGCTTTTTAAAGTTATAAAAAGCATGTTATTTTGTTTTTTTTAAAAAAAAGGTATCTTTGCCAAGTTAAATTCAAACCTAAAACTAATTTCGTATGAAGAAACTATTACTGCTGATTGTTTTGTTTGTGTTTGTGGGTACATCAACCCTTATGGCACAGACAAGAGTCATTACAGGTACGGTTACTTCCTCAATTGAGGGCGAAGGCCCGATCCCAGGGGTAACTGTTCAGGTTAAAGGTACCACAATTGGTACCGTTACCGATTTAAACGGGAAATATAGCCTGACTATACCGCAAAATGCAACCACGCTTATTTTCTCCTATATAGGGATGAAAAGGCAGGAGGTTGAAATTGCCGGTCGTTCAGAGATTAACGGCCTTATGGAATCCGACCTCCTTGGACTGGATGAGGTTATCGTTACTGCCCTTGGTATTTCGCGCGAGAAAAAAGCACTTGGATATTCTGTACAGGATGTTACTGGTGATGAAATTGCAAAAGCTAAGGAAACCAATATTATTAATTCTTTGCAGGGTCGTGTCTCAGGAGCACAGATTACAGCTAGTTCTGGCGCTGTAGGAGCATCATCCAGAATTGTCATAAGGGGTGTCTCATCCCTGAGCGGAAACAACCAGCCTCTGTTTGTTGTTGATGGTATTCCGATGGACAACTCAAACTTTGGCGATACCGGTACTGATGGTGTCAATAGAGGTAGCGGGGCAGCAGACATTAACCCTGACGATATTGAAACTCTTACTGTTCTTAAAGGTGCAAACGCATCAGCACTTTATGGTTCAAGAGCTTCAGCCGGGGTCATTGTTGTCACAACCAAAAAAGGTAAAAAAGGCGAAAAGCTTTCAGTTTCTATCAGCAACACAACAACATTTGAGACCCCCCTGATACTTCCTGACTACCAGGATGGTTACGGACAGGGTAACGGAGGTGCTTTCAGTTATGTTGATGGCAACGGCGGCGGTATCAATGACGGTGTTGATGAAAGCTGGGGACCTCAGCTCGACATCGGATTGATGATCCCGCAGTTTACCTCGATCGATGCAAATGGTGTGGCTCAACCAGCTCCATGGATTTCGCGTCCTGATAACATTAAGAACTTTTTTGAAACCGGACGTACTGTTTCAACAAACCTTTCGATGACAGGCGGCAATGAAAAATCGAGTTTCAGGCTTTCCTACACAAATCTCAATCAGAAGGGAATGGTCCCAAACACCGATTACATGAAGAACACACTCGCTTTCAGCGCAAGCACCAACCCGGTTGACAAGCTTACATTCTCAGCTTCAGGAAACTATGTGGGAGCAAAGAGCGATAACCAGCCCGGTTACGGATATGCCGGAAACAACGTTATGCAGCAGACATTATGGGCAGGCCGTCAGGTAGACTGGACAGCTCTGCGTGATAAGCAATATAATGAAGATGGTTCAAAATTCAACTGGAACCATAATTATCACAATAATCCCTACACGACTCTTCTTGAAAACCTTAGCTCACTTGACCGTGACAGGTTTATTGGTAATGCAACACTTAATTACCAGTTTACTCCATGGCTCAGTGCTTATGTAAGGACAGGCGGCGATATCTATTCCAACGCAGCATCCGAAAGAAGATTTGTTGGCGACATGGATTACCCGAGTGGAAATTACTATGAAGCTGTAAGGCTTTTTAAGGAGATCAACAGCGATTTTCTTGTAAGCTTTGAACATGCTCTAGGACAGAATTTCAACTTTTCACTAAATTTCGGGGGCAACAGGATGGACAGAAGGTATCAGTCAAACACGGGAGAAGCTCCGGAACTTGCTATTCCCGGTGTATATAATGTTGCTAACTCTGCAGTTACACCCAGGGTATCCAACTACCATTCAACCAAGAGGATCAACAGTCTATATGGTTTTGGACAGTTGGGTTTCAAAAATGCAATATTCCTCGACTACTCTTTGAGAAATGACTGGTCAAGCACATTGCCCAAACAACACAATTCCTACCTCTACCCTGCAATATCTTTAAGTGCTGTGATTACTGACCTTATTGGTCTGGAATCCAACTTTCTTTCATTTGCCAAACTTCGCGGAAGCTGGGCACAGGTTGGCGGTGATACTGATCCATATTCACTGTTGCCTACAGTTGCATTTGGTGATGGCTGGAATGCAGGAACCAAACTGCTGAATCTTGCTGTTCCCAACACATTGCCTAATGCTGAGCTGAAACCACAGATGAACGAGTCGATCGAAGTTGGAGCCGACCTTAGGTTCTTCCTCGACAGGGTAAGACTCGATGTGACATATTATAATCAGAAATCCATCAACCAGATTGTCTCTATTGCGGTGTCTGCATCTTCGGGTTATACAAATAAAATTGTCAATGCTGGACGTATAGATAACAAGGGTTTTGAACTGTTGCTTGCTTTAACTCCCGTAAAAACATCTGATTTCCAGTGGGATGTTACGTTTAACTTCGCAAAAAACCAGAACAAAGTCGTTGAGCTTGCTGAGGGTGTTGAGCAGTTCCTGCTGGGTTCATACTGGAGCCTTCAGGTACTTGCAGTTCCCAATGAAGCATATGGAGTGTTGTACGGATATGACTTTGAAAGGGATCCCGATGGTAATGTTATCTTTGTTGATGGATTGCCAAGCCAGGGAAATCTCAAAGCTCTTGGCAATGTTACCCCCGACTGGGTTGGCGGTATGATGAACGAGTTCAGCTGGAAGGGTTTAAGTGCAAGCTTCCTTATTGATATGAAAAAGGGAGGCGACCTCTATTCAATGACAACCACATGGGGCCGTTATGCAGGAGTACTTGAAGAGACAATGATAGGCCGTGAAGGCGGTATTGTTGGTGTGGGTGTGATGCCTGTTGGTGATGGATATGCTGAAAACACTGTTGTTGCCGACTGCGAACAATTCAACAAAGCATCTTACGTGAGCGACATTGCTTATTCCAGTGTATTTGATGCTTCATATGTAAAACTTCGTGAAGTAAAGGTTGGCTATACATTCAGAAAGTTGGGCAGATTCCCCATCAGGGAAGTCAATGTATCAGCTGTTGGAAGAAATCTTGCAATTCTAAGCACGAATGTGCCTCACATCGATCCTGAAACAGCATTCAGCAGCGGTAACGTTCAGGGACTTGAATTTGGCCAGCTGCCTACTGCCAGGAGCATTGGATTCAGCATAGGATGCACATTTTAAATAATTTTAAATTAACGAAAATGAAAAGAAAAATAATATACAGTTTTGCAGCTATTCTGACTGTGCTGATTTTCTTCAGCTCCGGCTGCACAAAGGATTTTGAGGAAATAAACACAAATCCTAACGACCCCGGAATTTCCCAGGCATCTCCCAATATGCTTTTAACAAATGCTATTGAATCGTTGACTGACCGTGTTCATGAAATATTCCTGGGACATGAAATGGGCTCCAGCTGGGTTCAGCACATGGCAAAGGTCCAATATCCTGATGAAGACAGATATGTTCCGCGTATGAGTGTCATAAACAATACATGGACAAGTCTTTATGCTTCTTCAGGTTTTGATGTTCAGACGTTACTAAATCTTGCAGAAGCTTCAGGGAATGATTCCTATAAAGCAGTCGCATTGATTTTGAAAAGTTATATTACTTCCGTGATCACTGATGAATTCGGCAATGTGCCTTACACTGAAGCCTGGATGGGAAGTAGTGAAACACCCATACTTTCACCGGTTTACGACTCTCAGGAATCAATATATGCTGCATTGTTGGTAAACCTTACAACGGCTAATGAACTCCTGACCGACGATAGCCCGGATATTGAAGGTGATATTCTTTTCGGAAATGATCTGATGATGTGGAAGAAATTCGCAAATTCACTTCGCCTTCGTCTTTTAATGCGCAGATCAGACCGCGTCGATCCAACGGCTGATATGACCACCATCTTTGGGAATCCGGCCACATACCCGGTTTTGGAAGGAAATGATGAGAATGTAGCACTGGCATACCTGGGATCAGCACCGAATAATAACA